>JAKANG010000018.1 GCA_021812505.1 Pseudomonadota bacterium | reverse complement strand
CGCGGTTTCCGCCTCCGCCGTCACGCCGAGCGCGAGATAGGCCTCAGTCAGGCGCTCCAGCGCCTCTTCTGTCTCGCGGGTGTTCTGGTATTTGAACAGGACCTCGCGGAAACGGTTGATCGCCGCCGTGTAATTCTTGCGCTTGAGATAATAGCGGCCGACATCCAGTTCGTGACCGGCGAGCTGGTCGTGGCAAATCTGGATCTTGTAACGCGAATCGGCGGCATATTCCGACTTGGGATATTTATCGACGACGGCCTGGTAATATTTCAGCGCCTTGACCACGCGATCCTGATCACGCTGGACATCGGGCATGTCGCCATACATCGCCTGGCCGGCCAGATAATTCACATAGGCCGAATCCGGCGCGGTGGGATAGAGCGAGTTGAATCGGTCCGCCGAATTCGCCGCATCCACGTAGGACTCGCCGAGATAATTGGCGTAGACCTCCATCACCAGGCCCTTGCGCGCCCATTCGCTGAACGGGAACTGTCTCTGCAATTCCGCGAATTGCTTGGCCGCGGCCTCGTAATCGTGATGCTCGATCTTGATGAGGCCCTCGTTATAGAGGTGATCCGCCGGAACGTTCGGATCGAGCTTCATCTCATATTTGCTCTTGCCGAAGGGATTGAGATCTTCCAGCGAGAAGCACAGGGCCGACGAGGAAAAGGCGATCGTGGCGGCGCCCGTAAGGAGAGCGACACGAAAGAACTTGAGGCCAGTCGAATTCAAAAGGTTCATAAAACACGCTCGTGATGACGCGGGCGCGTCGTGGGCCCGGATGATGTTCTCTGCAACGGTGCGGAACTGTCCAGGGCCGGGCCCTGCACGCCGCCTTCCCCACGCGCATAGCGCCGCGCGCACAAAAGCAAAAGCGATTTTTTACGGCATTTTTAAGACTCGACCGTTTCCGCAGCCGGAACCGGAGTGCGGCGGGGTCGCGTCAGGCGAAAAGGACCAGGCCCGGATTCAGCTGCGTTCGGGCAGGAAAACCGGCGACGCGACGAGGCCGAGATCGGCCCGCGCGCCCTCGCGCGGCGCCGGCGCGGCGTCGACAAGCCGCCAGGCCGAGCGGTCGGCGAACAGAGCGGCGAGAACCGCGACATTCATCTTGTGGCCGCCGCAATAAGAGCGGTACTCGCCAATGATCGGCGCGCCGGCCAGAGCGAGGTCGCCCACGGCGTCGAGCATCTTGTGGCGCACGAATTCGTCGGAATAGCGCAGGCCTTCCGGATTGAGGACCCGGTCGTCGTCAATGCCGACGGAATTTTCGAGCGAAGCGCCGAGGGCGAAGCCGGCCACCACCAGCCGCTTGACGTCGGCCAGGAAGCCGAAGGTGCGGGCGCGCGCCAGTTCGCGACGGAACGCGGCGGGCTCGAGATCGAGGATCTTGCGCTGGCGGCCGATCGCCTCGCTCTTGAAGTCGATTTCGACGTCGAGGCGGAAGCCCTTGTCCGCCGGAAGAAGCTCGGCGAAGGCGCGGCCCTGTTCGACGCGGACCGGCTTCAGAATCTTGATGTAGCGGCGCGACGTCTCCAGCTGCACGATCCCGGCGCGATCGATCGCCTCGACGAAGGCGGCGGCGGAGCCGTCCATGATCGGAACTTCCGGGCCGTCGACTTCGACGAGGCAATTGTCGACGCCCAAGCCCCGCAGCGCAGCGACGAGGTGCTCGATGGTGGCGACCATGTGCTGGGCGCCGTCGCCGATGACGGTGCACAGTTCGGTCATCGTCACCTTGGACCAGTTGGCCTCGATGAAGCGATTGCCGCCATCCGGCAGGCCGCTGCGCAGGAAGACGAGGCCGGTGTTGGCGTCGGCGGGGTTGAGAACGAGACGGACGGGTTTACCGGAATGAACGCCAATGCCTCCGGCGAGAACGACACGATCGCGCAGGGTCGTTTGATAGCGTTGCTTCATCATAGTTCCGTCGGCTCGTCCCGGCAGAAAGCGGGAGCGTTGCAGCAGCGTCATCGTTTCGCCGCGAAGATGCGGTTGGAACCTCGACAGGCGCGTGGCGAAGCGCGGTGAACTGCCGCCGAACCAGAAGCCGATTGTCCTTCCAGCCCGTCGAATCCGTCGATTCGCCATGTTGGAAAGGTATCTGCTGCGGCGCCACATAACAAATCACTCTTTCTTACGCCACTGTTACAAATTAACCGCATTTTCGACCAACTGTCCTTAATCAAACGTTCTCTATTACGCGGATTCGCACCCTTCCGACGACAAAAAACCCGCCTTTCGGCGGGTTTTTCGACAGTTTTAGTTGCGGGCGGCTGCGCAAGCCGATCCGTCAGTTCGACTGGCGGCGCAGGAAAGCCGGGATTTCCAGCTGATCGTCCTCGGCGCGCGGATAGCCGCGGCCATTGGCGTCGAGCGCCGCCGCCGGACGCTGCGCCGGCGGGCGCTTGGCGTATTCAGCGTGGGTCGGCGCGGGTTGGGCCGGACGCGGCGGCGCATAGGCGGCATGAGCGGGCGACGGATGGACCGGCGACGGCGCGATCTGCTGAGCGGCCGGCGCGAGGGCCATAGGCGCCGCCGGCGCCATCTGATGACCAGCGACCGCCTTTTCATCGGCGCGGCTCATCCCGAACGTGGCCAGCCGCTCCAGAAGGGTGCGGCGGCGGGTGTCCTGCGCTCCCGCCGGCGCCTGCTGGCTGGCGCGCATCAGATTCTGGCCCGGAAGGGGAAGCTCCTCGATTTTGGGCATGCGCGGCGCCCGAACCGGCAGTTCGGCCTCCGGCGGAACGAATGCTTCCTGCGCCACGGGCGCCTCGATCCGGCGCTGGGGCGCGGCGAGCGGCTCTTGATAAACCGACGGCGGCGGCGCCATGCGCTTGATCTGGACGTCCGGATGATGCGGCGCATAGGCCTGCTCGGGGGCCGGCTGCTGTGCATAGGCCGCGGGCGCGACAGGCGCGGGCTGCGGCGCATAGACGGGCGCGGGCGCCGGCTGGGGCGCATAGACCTGCGCAGGAGCCGGCTGCGGCGCGGCGTAATAGGCTTCCTGCACGGGAGCGGGCGCCGGAGCCGCGGGGCGCGCGGCATGCATGGCTTCGGCCTGGCGGGCGGCGGCCTGGGCGCGCAGGCGCTCGGCGGCAGCCTCGGCGAGGCGCTGTTCGTTGATGTCGGCGACGCCAGCGGGCTTGTCGATCCCGGTGGCGACCACCGAGACGCGGATCACGCCTTCCAGGCCCTGGTCGAAGGTCGCGCCGAGGATGATGTTGGCGTCCTCATCCACTTCCTGGCGGATGCGGCTCGCGGCCTCGTCCACCTCATAGAGGGTGAGGTCGTTGCCGCCGGTGATCGAGATGAGCAGGCCCTTGGCGCCCTTCATCGAGACTTCGTCGAGCAGCGGATTGGCGATCGCGGCTTCCGCCGCCAGGATCGCGCGGCGCTCGCCGGTGGCCTCGCCCGTGCCCATCATCGCCTTGCCCATGTCGCGCATGATGGCGCGGACGTCGGCGAAGTCGAGATTGATCAGTCCTTCGCGCACCATCAGGTCGGTGATGCAGGCCACGCCGGAATAGAGCACCTGGTCGGCCATGGAGAAGGCGTCGGCGAACGTCGTTTTCTCGTTGGCGACCCGGAACAGGTTCTGGTTCGGGATGACGATCAGGGTGTCGACCGATTTGTGCAGCTCCTCGATGCCGGAATCGGCGATGCGCATGCGGCGCTGGCCTTCGAACTGGAACGGCTTGGTCACGACGCCGACGGTGAGGATGCCCATTTCGCGGGCGGTGCGGGCGATGACCGGCGCGGCGCCAGTGCCGGTGCCGCCGCCCATGCCGGCGGTGACGAAGCACATATGGGCGCCCGCGAGATGGTCGCGGATCTCTTCGATCGCCTCTTCGGCCGAGGCGCGGCCGACATCCGGCTGGGAGCCCGCGCCGAGGCCCTCGGTGACCTGCAGGCCCATCTGGATGATGCGCTCGGCGCGCGAACTCGTCAGCGCCTGCGCGTCGGTGTTGGCGACGATGAAATCGACTCCGGCGAGGCCGGAGTCGATCATGTTGTTGACTGCGTTGCCGCCCGCGCCGCCCACGCCGCACACCATGATGCGGGGCTTGAGTTCGCGCAGTTCCGGCGCTTTCAGGTTGATTGACATTTTAAGCCTCTTGTTCTCAGGGCGCCAAGCCCGCGCCTGTTTGCTGTTTGAACCCCCGGCCGCGAAATGCGGCCTTACGCTTTACTCGTTTTCCGACGGGCGCCTCGCGCCGCCCGGTTCGTTTCAGAAGCTCTCCTTGAGCCACCGGCCAACCCGGCCGAAATAACCTTCGCTGCGCCGCTCTCCGGCCGCGCCGCCGCGACTCGGCTCGAAATATTCGACGCTGGAGAATTGCGGATAGACCAGCAGGCCGACCGCCGCCGAAAAGCCGGGGCTTTTCGCCGATTCCGGCATGCCCTGGACGCCGAGCGGGCGCCCGACGCGGATCTGGCCGCCCATGATCCGGCGCGCCGCTTCCGGCAGTCCCGTGAGCTGGCTCGAGCCGCCGGTCAGGACGATCCGGCCGCCCGAGGTCGGCGGGAATCCCGCCGCCTTGAGCCGGTCGCGCGCCAGTTCCAGGATTTCCTCGACGCGCGGCCGGATGATCCGGGTCAGCTGCGATTTGGAAATGTGGATAGGGCTGTCGCCATCGTCGCCCACCTGCGGCGCCGCGAGGGTCTCGCGGTCGTCCGACGGCGAGGAGATCGCGCTGCCGTAAAGCGTCTTGAGCCGCTCCGCATCGGCGAGGCGCGTGTTCAGCCCGCGCGCGATATCCATGGTGACATGCTTGCCGCCGACGGCCACGGCGTCGCTATGCAGCAGGCGCCCGTCGCGGAACACGCCCATGGTCACCGAGCCGCCGCCGAGGTCCAGCACCGTCGCGCCCAGCACGGCTTCGTCGTCGACGAGCACCGCCAGACCCGAGGCATAGGGCGTCGCGACGACGGTTTCGATCGACAGGTGGCAACGCTCGATGGCGAGCAGGAGATTGCTCAGCGACGCCGCGTCGGCGCTGACGACATGAAGGTCGGCGCCGAGCGTTTGGCCCATCATGCCCTTGGGATCGCGGATGCCGGCGGCGCCGTCGAGCGTGAAGCCCGTCGGCAGGCTGTGCAGGATCGCCCTGCCCTGGCGGGCGGTGCGCACGCTGGTCGCCTCCAGCACGCGATGGACGTCGCTCTCCGCGACGCCGTTCATGAGCGGCACGCTGGCGTGAAAATAGGCCGAGCCGAGCCGCCCGCCGTGATTGGCGACGATTACGCTTTCGACCTGCAGCTTGGCCATGCGTTCGGCGGCGTCCACGGCATTGCGAACCGCGGCTTCGGCTTCGTCCATGTCGATGACGACGCCGCCCTTGATGCCGCGCGACCGATGGTGGCCGATGCCGAGAATCCGGGTGCGGTGGGTGCGTCCACGCAGCAGGTCCGAGGGTTCGGCGGGAATCAGCTTGGCGATCAGGCAGACCACCTTCGAGGCGCCGACATCGAGCACGCACAGGATCGAGCTCTTGCGGGTCGAAATCGGCTTGATGCGGGGCAGATGCACGGAAGCGGTCATGTCCGCGCTCCCTTGCCATGCGACCGCGCGGCCTCGCGGGCCGCCGCGGCCTCCTCGGTCAGCCGGACATAGAGCTTGCCGGGCACGCGCAGATCGAGCGAGACCACGTCCTTCTCGAGAACATGCGCGTCCTGCTCCATCCGGGCGAGCCGGGCGACCGCCGCCTTCGGACCGACCTCCGGGAGAAGAACTTCGACGCCCGTCTTCATCTTGAGCGTCCAGCGGCGCTGCGACACCAATATGCCGGCGCTGATCTTGCTGCGCAGGTCGCCGGCGGCTTCGAGCAGGCTGGCATATTCGCCGATGCGCTCATTGGCGCCCTCGCCCACGACGAAAGGCAGGCTCTCGAATTTCGGATCGTGCAGCGAATCGATCGGCGCGCCGTCGGCGGCGACGATTGAAACCGCGCCGCCCTTCTGCCAGAGGCCGAAGGGGCGGCGTTCGGTCACGTCGATCACCAGGCGGTCGGGGAAAAGCTTGCGCACGCTGACATTCTTGATCAGCGGCACGGCAAGGAGCTTGCGCCGCATCTCGTCGGCGTCGAGAAAGGGCAGCGACAATTTCGGATCGACGCCCGCGACATCGAGGATTTCCTTCTCGCCGACCTCGATCTGACCGGCAATTGTCACCGCATCGAGCCCGAAACCGAACTCCCGCGCGATCAGGTCGCGCGGCCGGCCGTTTTCGGCGACGAAAAGGGCATATTGGCCGCCCGCGACCGTTCCGAGCAGGCCGGCGCCGCCGAGAAAGGCGATGGCCAGGACCGAGCCGAGGCCGGGAAGCCGCAGGAAGGCGACGAGGCCGCCTTCGTCGTTCGAGGCGCGAAGCCCCTTGCGCCGCGCGGTCTTGGCGCGGTTGCGCAGACGGGGCTGAAAAAAGGACAGGCCGTGGAAAGAGTTGGCGGGCGCGCCGGCGAGCGCGGCGCGCGGAGACGCAAGGGCTGGTTTAAGCCCGTCTACCGGTCGCAGGAGGCGTCTTCCACCATCCATCTTACAAGCTCACCGAACGAAATGCCGGCATATGCGGCCAATTCAGGCGCCAGCGAGGTCTCGGTCATGCCCGGTTGCGTGTTCACTTCCAGAACGATCAGCTCGCCCGTTCCATCCGGACGATCGTCGTAACGGAAGTCGGTTCGGCTGACGCCGCGACACCCGAGAGCCCTGTGCGCCTTCAAGGCCAACTCTTGAATGATTTGGTAAATATTTTCTTTAACATTTGCCGGAAGTTCGTGAATTGACCCTCCCGGAGCGTATTTCGCCTCGAAGTCGTACCAGCCGCCGCCGGCGGCCTTGATCTCGATGACGTCGAGCGCGCGGTCGCCCATGACGGCGCAGGTCAACTCCCGGCCGGCGATGTATTTTTCGGCCAGCATCAGGTCGCCATAGGGCCAGTCGGCGCGCAAAAGCTCCTGCGGCGGATGCGACGCTCCCTCCTGGACGATGAAGACGCCATAGCTCGATCCTTCGGAGACCGGCTTGAGCACATAGGGCGGCGGCAGGACATGCGCCTTCGCCGCCTCGAAACGGGAAACGACCTTGCCCGGCGCGACCGGAACCCCCGCGGCGGCCATGACAGCCTTGGCCTTGTCCTTGTTGGCGGCGAGCGCCGAGGCCAGCACGCCGGAATGGGTATAGGGAATGCGCAGCAGCTCCAGCACGCCCTGGATCACGCCGTCCTCGCCGCCGGGGCCGTGAAGGGCGTTCAACGCTACGTCAGGCTGGAGCTTCGCCAGGATTTCCGCTACGTCGCGGCCGACATCGACCCGCGAAACCCTGAAGCCCTCGCCTTCGAGGGCGCGGGCGCAGGCCTCGCCGGATCGCAAAGATATGCTGCGCTCGCTGGAGAAGCCGCCCATCAGAACCGCGACATGTCTGGTCATCTGTGTCTCCGTCATTCCCGCGACCCGCCCATGGGGAGAGGGAGCGCCCAACCGGCTACTTGACCCCAATCCGCTTGATTTCCCATTGCAACTCGACGCCGGTCGCGGCCTTGACGCGGGCGCGGACTTCCTCGCCGAGATTTTCGATGTCGGCGGCGGTCGCCGCGCCGCGATTGATCAGGAAATTGCAATGCATTTCGGAAACCTGGGCGTCGCCGGCGACGAGCCCCCGGCAGCCGGCGCGGTCGACCAGCTGCCAGGCCTTTTCGCCTGTCGGGTTCTTGAAAGTCGAGCCGCCGGTCTTTTCGCGGATCGGCTGCGATTTCTCGCGCGCCTCGGTGATCCGGTCCATTTCGGCAAGGATGGCGGCGGCATCGCCCGGACGGCCCTGGAACAAGGCGCTGGTGAAGATCACATCCTCGGGCGCGCCGCTGTGGCGATAGGTCATGCGCAGGTCGGCGACCGGCAATTCGACGATCTCGCCCTTGCGGTTGACGCCGCGCGCGGAAATCAGAACATCCTTGGTCTCGCCCCCATGGGCGCCCGCATTCATGCGCAGGGCGCCGCCGATCGCGCCGGGAATGCCGCGCAGGAAGGCGAGCCCGTCGATCCCGGCCTCGGCGGCCGCTTTCGCGACGCGCATGTCGGGGACCGCCGCGCCGGCGCGCAGGCGATGGCCCTCCTCGATCGTGATTTCGCCAAACGCCTTGCCGCCAAGGCGGATGACCACGCCCTCGACGCCGCCGTCGCGCACGATCAGGTTCGAACCGAGGCCGATGGCCACGACCGGAATTTCGGCGGGCAGGCTTTTCAGGAAATAGGCCAGATCGGCCTCGTCGGCCGGGCTGAACAGGAGCTGCGCCGGTCCGCCGACGCGAAACCAGGTGAAGGGCGCCAGTTCGGCGTTGGCGGCAAGACGGCCGCGCAATTCGGGCGCCCAGGCGCCGACGCGCGTCGCCAGATCAGGAAAACCGCTCACGCGAAGGCCTCCTCCAGCCAGCGCGCAACAACCACGGCGCCACGCGCCGCGGTTTCCTCGCCATATTGCGCGGCCTGTCGGCGCAGGCTCGCGGGCCGCACGCCAGCCTTGGACAATTCGACCGTATGGCCGATCAGCCAGCTCTCGATGGATTCCTGCTCGACCTCGAGATGAAATTGCAGGCCGAGGGCGTGATTGCCAATGGCGAAGGCCTGGTTGGGACAGGCGGCGGTGAAGGCGAGGCGGACCGAGCCGCGCGGCAGGTCGAAATTGTCGCCGTGCCAGTGCAGGACCGGCTGGTCGCCAAGGGGCGCCAACACGGAATTGAGGCCTGTCGGCGTCAGCCCGAGCGGCGCATAGCCGATCTCCTTGGCCGGGCCTGGCCCGACGCGGGCGCCGAGCGAAGCCGCCATGAGCTGTGCGCCGAGGCAGACGCCGAGCGTCGGCTTTCTGGCCTTCAGCCGCTCGCCGATCGCCGCGATCTCGTCGACCAGCCAAGGGTAGTTTTCGACCTCATAGACCCCGATCGGACCGCCGAGCACGACCAGCAGGTCGCAGGAGGCGATGTCCTCGACCGGCAAGGGATTGACGCCGACCTCGCTGATCCGGACCTCGAAGCCCAGTTCGGGAAGAAGTTTCGCCAGAACCCCGAGTCCTTCGAAGGCGACATGGCGAAGGACAAGGCAGCTCCGGCTCACGAAGCGTCTCCCGCCGCCAATTGGCCCGGCAGCGCATAGGCCCATTGGGTGATGTTGCCGGCGCCGAGCAGGACGACGTAATCGCCGGGGGCGGCGAGGTTGCGGATGATGTCCGGCAGGTCGTCGGGGCTGGCGAGGGCGAGCGCCTGGCGATGGCCATGGGCCTTGATCGCCGCGACCAGGGCCTCCTTGTTGACGCCCTCGATCGGGGCCTCGCCCGCCGCATAGACGTCGGCGACAATGACCGCATCGGCGTCGTTGAAGCAGGTCGCGAACTGGTCGAACAGCGACTGGAGGCGGGTGTAGCGATGCGGCTGGGCCACGGCGATCACCTTGTTCGGGGTCGAGGCGCGGGCGGCGCGCAGCACCGCCGCGATTTCTACCGGATGG
>JAKANG010000017.1 GCA_021812505.1 Pseudomonadota bacterium | reverse complement strand
GCGCAACGCCTGTAGCTGACCGAAATGCTCGCCGTGGCGATCGCGGTCGCCGGCTTTTTTTATGCCTCCGTACCGGTGTTGCTCGTCGCGTTGGCGCTGTTTGGAATCCTTTCGACGCTTTTTGGGCCGATCAAATACGGCATCCTGCCCGACCATCTGCAGAAATCAGAACTGCCCACCGGCAACGCCTTGATCGAGGGCGCGACCTTCATCGCCATCCTGCTCGGCACGATCGTCGGCGGCCTCGCCTCGCGCGGCGGCGGCGACCCTTCGCAAATCTCGGGCTTCCTGCTGGCGGTGGCCCTGGCCTGTTATATCGCCAGCCGTTTCATCCCCGCGACGGGCGGCAAGGCGCCGGACCTGAGGATCGACGCCAATATTTTCCGCTCGACCGGTGCGCTGCTGTTTGACCTGTGGTCCGACAGGAGGCTGTGGATCGCCGGCGTCATGGTCAGCCTGTTCTGGATGTTCGGCGCCATCGCGCTTTCCCTCTTGCCGCCAATGATCAAATTGCGCATGGGCGGCGAGGAGATGGTGGTCAGCGTCTATCTCAGCGTCTTCGCCATTTCGGTCGCGCTCGGCTCCGGCCTCGGCGCGTTCTTTTGCGCCGGACGCATCGTGCTGCTGCCGGCGCCGGTCGCGACGCTTGTCCTCGGCGCATTTGCGGCGGATCTCGCCTTCGCCCTCCATTCCATGCCGGTCGAGGCGGCGCCGCTCGCGCTGGACGTCTTTTTCCGACAGCCGCCCGCCTGGCGCGTCGGTTTCGATCTCGCCGGCATGGCGGTCGCCGGCGGCGTGCTGGCGGTGCCGAGTTTCGCGGCGGCGCAGGCCTGGGCGCCGGTGGAAAAACGCGCCCGCATCGTCGCCGCGATCAATGTGCTCAACTCCGCCTTCATGACCGTGGGCGGGCTGGCGACCGCCGCGCTCCAGAAGGCGGGCTTGAGCATAGACGGCGTCTTCGCGCTGATGGCCGGCGTCGCCCTCATCGGCGCGGTCTGGATGTTCTTCCGCCTGCCGACCAGCCCGATGCGCGATTTCGTCTCCATCCTGTTTCGCGCCTTCTACCGGCTGGAGGTGAAGGGGCGCGACAATATCGCCAAGGCCGGGCCGAACGCGGTCATCGCGCTCAACCATGTGTCCTTCCTCGATGCGGCGCTGGCTTTGTCGCTGCTCGACCACGATCCGATCTTCGCCATCGACACCGGCATCGCCCGGCGCTGGTGGGTCAAGCCTTTCCTGCGGCTGGTGCGCGTCTATCCGCTCGATCCGACCAAGCCGATGGCGACGCGCGGCCTGATCCATGCGGTGCGCAACGGCGAGACTTTGGTGATCTTCCCTGAAGGCCGCCTCACCGTCACCGGCTCGCTGATGAAAGTCTATGACGGCGCCGGCATGATCGCGGAAAAATCCGGCCGCACGATCGTTCCCGCCCGCATCGACGGGCTTGAAGCCTCGGCCTTTTCTCGCCTCTCGCGCGCTCAGGCGCCGCGCCGTTTCCTCAACAAGGTGACGGTGACGATTCTGGAGCCGGTCGAGCTGAAAATCGACGAGGCGCTCGTCGGCAAGGCGCGTCGGCAGGCGGCGGGCGCCGCGCTCTATCAGATCATGTCCGATTTGCTGTTCCGCACAACGGATGTCGAGAAAACGGTTTTCACCGCTGTGGCCGACGCCGCGCGAAAACACGGCATGAGCCGCATCGCGTTGCAAGACCCGGCCTCGCCGGCGCTTTCCTATCGCAGGCTGCTGATCGGCGCCCGCCTGTTGGCCAAGAAATTCGCGCGCCTCGCGCCGGCCGGCGAGCCGGTCGGGCTGATGCTGCCCAACGCCAATGGCGCAGGCGCCGCCTTTCTCGGCCTGATCTCGGCCAATCGCCCGCCGGCCATGATCAATTTCACCGCCGGCCCGGCCAATATCGTCGCCGCTTGCACGGCGGCCAATGTCGAAACCATCGTCACCTCGCGCGCCTTCATCGAAAAGGCGCGGTTGCAGGCGATCGTCGATCGCGCCGGGGAAACCATCGCCTTCGTCTATCTCGAAGACCTGCGCGACACGATCTCTGGGTTCGACAAGCTCCGCGCCTTCCTCAAATGCGGCGCGCCGCTCGCCAGGGCGAAGCCCGACGACCTCGGCGTGATCCTGTTCACCTCGGGCTCGGAGGGCGCGCCCAAGGGCGTCGCCCTATCCCACCGCAACATTCTCGCCAATGTCGCCCAGGTCGCCGCCCGCATCGATTTCGGCCCCACCGACCGGTTGTTCAACGTATTGCCGATCTTCCATTCCTTCGGCCTGACGGGCGGCCTCGTCCTGCCGCTGGTTTCCGGCGTGCCGATCTTTCTCTATCCCTCGCCGCTGCATTACCGCGTGATCCCGGAGCTGATCTACGGCAGCAACGCCACGATCCTGTTCGGGACCGACACTCTGCTCAACGGCTATGCCCGTTCCGCGCATCCCTATGATCTGCGTTCGCTGCGCTATGTCATCGCCGGGGCCGAGGCGGTCAGGGAATCAACGCGCCGCCTTTACGGCGAAAAATTCGGCCTGCGCCTGCTCGAAGGCTATGGCGTCACCGAAACCTCGCCGGTGCTGGCGCTCAACACGCCGATGTTCAACCGTTTCGGCACGGTCGGCCTGATCTGCCCCGGCATGGAGCCACGGCTCGAAAGGATCGAAGGGATCCATGACGGCGCGCGGCTTTCCGTGCGCGGCCCTAATGTCATGCTCGGCTATTTGCGCGCGGAAAATCCCGGCGTGGTGGAGCCGCCGCCCGGCGGCTGGCACGACACCGGCGACATCGTGTCCATCGACCGCGACGGCTTCATCACGATCAAGGGCCGCGCCAAGCGTTTCGCCAAGGTCGGCGGCGAAATGATCTCGCTGGCGGCGGTGGAAAATCTCGCCGCCTTGTGCTGGCCGGCCGCCAGGGTCGCGGCGGTGGCGCAACCGGACCCGCGCAAGGGCGAAAAAATCGTCCTCTGCACCGAACATGCCGGGGTGAGCCGCGCCGATTTCATCGCCTCCGCCAAGGCGCGCGGCGCCTCGGAATTGATGTTCCCCGCCAAGATCGTGGTGATGGACAGCTTGCCGCTGCTGGGCTCCGGCAAGATCGATTATCCCGCCTTGAGTAGGGCGGTGGCGGAGCGCGGAGACAATGGCGCGGATTCAGGGGAGGCCGCCGACGCGCCGCATCACGACCAGCTTTGACGTCAGGACCTGCGCGATTTCGCCGCGCTGATTGCGGGTTTCGCTGCGCAGGGTCACGATGCCGCGGTCGGGCCGCGAGCGCGACGGCGCGATCTCGGTCACTTCGCTGTCCACGCTGAGAATGTCGCCGGGCCGGGTCGGGCGCGGCCAGGAAATCTCGCCGCCGGCGCCGACGATCCCGTTGGCGATGAAGGCGCGCTCGCCGACCAGCAGCTTCATGGTGAGCGCGGCGACATGCCAGCCGCTGGCCGCGAGGCCGGCGAAAAATGTGTTTTCGGCCGCGGCTTCGTCGGTGTGAAAGGGCTGCGGGTCGAATGCCTTGGCGAAGGTTTTTATCGCCTCGGCCGTCACCTCCTGCGATCCGCTCGAAAAGTGCTGGACGAGATAAAGGTCTTCGAGAAAGAGGGGCGGGCTGGCGAGCGTGTCGGTCATGTTCGACCTCGTTGGCGATGTTACTTGCATCATAATAGTGACATGCTAAATTACCGCCCTTAACAATGACTTGGCAAGCGCACAAAATTTCAAATGAAGCGAAAGAGTTTTGGAGAAATGCAATGTCCCATCGCGCGCGGCCTTGAGCGGGTCGGCGAATGGTGGAGCATTCTGATCCTGCGCGACGCGCTCAACGGGGTGAAACGTTTCGACGATTTCCAGCGCGGCCTGGGCATCGCGCCCAATATGCTGACGCGGCGCCTGCGCGCCTTGGTCGAAGCCGGCCTGATGGAGCGGCGTCGTTATAGCGAACGCCCGCCGCGCGACGAATATGTGCTCACCGCCAGCGGACGCGATTTCCAACCGGTGGTGATCGCCTTGATGGCCTGGGGCAACCGCCATTTCGCCCCGGAGGGCCGCATTTTCCGCCTCGTCAACCGCGAAACCGGACTCGAGGCCGACCCCATCCTGATCGACGCCAACAGCGGCCGGCCGATGAGCGACCGGGTTTTCAAGCTGACGCGCAACCAGGCTTGATGGAGTGGGCTCTCGAAAGGGCGCCGGCGCTGGACTTTCCGTTTACGGCGGCCTAACCCGGCGCCAACAGGGAGATTTGCATGTCCGAGACGCGCGATTCGAACGGAACCCTTCTGAGCGAAGGCGATAATGTCACCGTCATCAAGGATCTCAAGGTCAAGGGATCGTCCACCGTGCTCAAGCGCGGCACGATGATTCGCGGCATCCATCTCACCGACGACCCGGATGAAATCGAGGGCCGCACCGACAAGGTGAAGGGTCTGGTCCTCAAGACCTGTTTTCTGAAAAAGGCGTAAGTGTTCGCCACGGCAGCGCCGGCTACAGCCCCAGCCGGGGAATTTCGATCGCCGGGCAGCGCTCCAAGATGACCGTGAGCCCCGCGGCTTCGGCCTTGGCCGCCGACGCTTCGTCGCGCACGCCGAGTTGCATCCAGACCGTTTTCGCGCCCTTGGCGATGGCGTCGTCCACGATCGCGGGGACGGCGTCGGAGCGGCGGAAAATATCGACCATGTCCACCGGTTCGCCGATCTCGGAAAGGCTGGCGCGCACTTTCTCGCCGAGCAGGACCTGGCCGGCGAGGCCGGGATTGACGGGGATGACCCGATAGCCGCGGCCTTGCAAATAACGCATCACCGAATGGCTGGGGCGCATGGGATTTTTGCTCGCGCCGATCAGCGCGATTGTCTTGGTTTCGCGCAAGATCCGGACGATGATCTCGTCTGAATTCCGTTCCGACATGTCAGCCTCCGCTCCAGCAAGGCGTGCGCTTATCGAGAAAAGCGCCGATCCCTTCCCGCGCGTCGCGCGCTTTCATATTTTCCGCCATCACTTCACAGGCGTAAGCATAGGCTTCCGCCAAAGGCAATTCAGCTTGCTGATAAAAGGCCTTTTTGCCGATCGCCAGGGTGAGCGGCGATTTCGACGCGATTTTCCTGGCCAAGGCAAATGTTCGCGCCTCCAGTTCGGCGGCGGGAACGATGTCGTTGACCAGGCCGAAGCGCATGGCCGTCTCCGCGTCGATCAGGTCGCCGGTCAGCAACATCTGCATCGCGTGCTTGCCCGACATATTGCGCGACAGCGCCACCATCGGCGTCGAGCAGAACAGGCCGATATGGACGCCCGGCGTGGCGAAGCGCGCGTCCCCGGCGGCGACGGCGAGATCGGCGCTGGCGACGAGCTGCGCCCCCGCCGCCGTGGCGACGCCGTGGACGCGGGCGATCACCGGCTTGGGCAGGGCCACGATCATCTGCATGACCTCGGCGCACAGCGCGAAAAGTTGTTGAACATAGGCGGGATCGTAATCGCGCGCGCGCATTTCCTTCAGGTCATGGCCGGCGCAAAAAGCCGGCCCGGCGCCAGCTAAGATCACGACCCGCGCGGAAGGCTCCGCCGCGATTTCGGCCAGAGCGCCGCGCAATGCGCCAAGCATGCCGAGCGACAGGCCGTTTCGCGATTGCGGCCGATTCAGCATGAGCGTGACGACGCCCTCGTCGTCCTGGCGAAGAAGAAAAGGACTTTCCGTCATGCCGTCCTCCGAAAGCGGGCAGGATTCGCGCGCCGTTTCATTGTCATGAATCAAGGAGCTTTTGCCAATCCGGCGCCAAAGTCATTCCTGGATACGCAGGAATTGTGAGGCCCGAATAGGTTCGACATCATGTCCGAAATTATCGACTTCCAGTCCAGAAGACACGCTCATTTGCGTGATCGCGCCGGCAAATGCGCGGAACACGCGAGCGGTCTCCTGGCGAAGGCCGAGTGGCTGAAGTTCATTGGCGCGCCGCTCGCCGATGTGGTCCGCGCTTCGCTCGACGCCAGAAAGGCTGAAAACGATTGCAGCGCAGTCGGCAGGGGCCTGGCCGCGGAAACGACCGAAAACCTCCATTCCTGACCTCCGCCGCCGCCAGCCTATGGATCATATCGCCGTGCGCGAATATATATCGCGAGCGGAGCCGATTTTTCGGCGCCCCGCGACAGGCGATGGAGGCCAGAGGTGGACGAGGTTCATGTGGTTTGCCCGCATTGCGGCAAGGTCAATCGCGCCAGCGGCGAAAAGCTTCAGGGCGGCCTGCGCCCCGATTGCGGCGCTTGCGGCTCGGCCCTCTTTCCCGGCGTGATCGAGATTCACGACGAGGCCGAATTCGACCGCCACGTCGAGCGCACCAACCTGCCGATCGTCGTCGATTTCTGGGCCGACTGGTGCGGCCCCTGCAAAGTCATGGGCCCGCATTTTACCGCCGCCGCCAAGAAAATGGAGGTTTCGGCGCGTTTCCTCAAGCTGGACACCGACAGGTTCCCGCGTATCGCCGGGCGGTTCAACATTCGCGGCATTCCGACTTTGGTGATTATCGCCCAAGGCAAGGAAGTCGCGCGGCAGTCCGGCGCGACCGACGCCAATAACATCGTGCGCTGGGTGACGAGCCACGGCGCGATGGCGCGGCCGGCGGCGACGCCCGCGTCCGAAAGATCATTCATATCGACATGGACGCCTTTTATGCGTCGGCCGAGCAGCGCGACAATGCCGCCTTGCGCGGCAAGCCGGTGGCGGTCGGTTTTGCGCGGGCGCGCGGCGTGGTGGCGGCGGCGAGCTATGAGGCGCGGGCCTTTGGCATCCATTCCGCCATGCCCTCGGTGACGGCGCTGCGCAAATGTCCCGAACTGGTTTTCGTGGCGCCGCGCTTCGATGTCTATCGCGCCATTTCCTCGCAGATCAAGGAGATTTTCGCCCGCCGCACACCGATCATCGAGCCGCTGGCGCTGGATGAAGCTTATCTCGACGTGACCGATTTTCTCAAGCCCGGCGAAACCGCCGCCTCGGCGGCGCAAGACATCCGCGCCGCGATTTTTTCCGAGACTGGCCTCACCGCCTCGGCCGGCGTGTCCTACAACAAATTCCTGGCCAAAATGGCCTCGGGCCAGCGCAAGCCGAATGGGCAATTCGTGATCACGCCCAAGATGGGGCCTGCCTTCGTCGAATCGCTTCCGGTGAAGAAATTTCACGGCGTCGGACCGGCCACAGCCGAGAAAATGCATCGCCTCGGCATCGAGGCAGGCGCGGACCTAAAAACCTGCGCGCCGGATTTTTTGGAAAGGCATTTCGGCAAGGCGGGGCGTTTTTTTCACGCCATCGCGCGCGGAATCGACGAGCGCCCGGTTCGCCCCGACCGCGCGCGGAAATCGATCGGCGCGGAAAGCACTTTTCCGGAGGATGTTTTCACCTTCGACGCGGCGCGGGAGAAAATCGCGCCCACCGTGCAAAAGGTCTGGGCCGCCTGCGAACGCGACCAGATGAGCGGCCGGACCGTGACGGTCAAGGTCAAATACGCGGACTTCCACCAGGTCACCCGCGCCCATACCGGGCCGGAAACGGTCTCATCCGCCGCCGATCTGCTGCGGCGCAGCCTTTTGCTGCTCGCCCCGCTCTGCCCGCCTCCCAAAGGCATACGGCTGCTCGGCGTCACAGTTTCGGCTTTCGAGGAAGAGCCGACGACGGAACAGTTGGATTTCGACTTTTCGCCGAACGAAGCCTGAAAGCTTCGCGGACTGGACAATCGCTGGCGAACGCGCATGATCCGGCGAGCGATCCACCACCACGAGTGAGCCCTTGGCCATCGATTTCGCCAAACGCCCCAACTGGATTCCCTGGCCGCCGATTCTTTACGTCGTGGCGGGCGGCGTCGCTTATCTGCTGCAAACTGTCGTCCCGACCGGAAAGTTCCTCCCCGATTGGGCGAGGCTGTGCGGCGACGTGTTCATCGCCTTCGGGCTCGCCTTGGATTTCTGGGCCATGGGCGTGATGCTAATCGCGCGCACCAATATCCTGCCCAATCGCGGCGCCGGGCGGCTGATCACTTACGGCCCTTTCACCTATACCCGCAACCCGATCTATCTCGGCAACACTTTTCTGCTGGTCGGGATCGGCCTTGCCTTCAGCGCCCTGTGGTTCCTACCCATGGCCCTTGTCGCCGCCTTTCTTGTGGACCGGCTGGCGATCCGGCGCGAGGAAGTGCATCTCGCCCTGCGCTTCGGCGACGAATGGACAACCTTCGCGGCGCGAACGCCGCGCTGGCTGAGAAAGCCTTTTTAGACGTCGCGCGCCGGGGCGAACTCCCTCCCCCTTGTGAGGAGGGCCGGGGGTGAGGGTTGGCGCCGGGGTGGGGGCGAGCCTCCCGATTCAATTTTGCTTCTCCCCCACCCTTACCCTCCCCACAGGGAGGAGGGATTCGGAGGCGCCGATCAAACCACCCGGATCGAGGACATTTCCTGGCCATCCGGATCGACCACATGCACCGCGCAGGCGATGCAGGGGTCGAAGGAATGGATGGTGCGCTGGATTTCAAGCGGCTGGGTCGGAACGGCCAAGGAATGGCGGTCCTGGAGCGCCGCCTCATAGGCGCCGGCCTGTCCCGTCGCGTCGCGCGGCCCGGCGTTCCAGGTGCTCGGCACCACCGCTTGATAATTGTCGATCTTGCCGTTCTTGATGACGATCCAGTGCCCGAGCGCCCCGCGCGGCGCTTCGGTAATGCCGAAGCCGCGCGCCTCCGAAGGCCAGGTTGAGGGATCCCACAGCGCTTCGTTATGGACCGCCACGTCTCCATTGCGGATATTGGCCATCAGCGCATCGAGCCAGCCTTCCATCTGGTCGGCGATGATCTTGGATTCCAGCGTGCGCGCGGCCGTGCGGCCGAGCGTCGAGAACATGGCGGTCAGCGGCAGGTCGAGCTTTTTCAGCGCCATGCCGGCGAGTTCGCGCGTCTGTTCGTGGCCCTTGGCATAGAGCATCAAAACGCGCGCCAGCGGTCCGACCTCGACTGCCTTGCCGCGCCAGCGCGGCGACTTGAGCCAGGAATAGGAATGTTCGACATCGAGTTGCTCGAAAGGCGGCTGCGGACCGGAATAGTTCAGATTGGTCTCGCCGTCATAGGGATGCAGCCCCGCCGTCTTGCCGGCGGAATAATCGTACCAGCTATGGGCGGCGAATTCCTGGATCTGCTTTGGATCGTTCAGGTCGATCGGCTCGACATGGGAGAGATCGCGATTGAGGATCACCCCAGCCGGGATGAGCATGTTATTGCTTCTGGCGCGACCGTCGGCGGGGAAATCGCCATAGGTCATGAAATTGCCTAGGCCTTCGCCGCGCGCGAACCAATCCTTGTAGAATCCCGCGATCGCCAATGTGTCCGGCACATAGACCTGATCGACGAACTCGCGCATCGAGTGGATGATGCTGCGCACCTGGTTGAGCGTGACGATATTCACCGCGGTCGAGGCGCTGCCGCTGCCGGCTTCGCCCGGCCCGGCGCTGATGGGCGACGGCGCGCCGCCGACCAGGAAATTGGGATGCGGGTTCTTGCCGCCGAAGATCGTGTGGATCTGGACGACGGTGCGCTGCCAGTTGAGCGCTTCGAGATAATGGGCCACCGCCATCAGATTGGCCTCGGGCGGCAGCTTGTAGCCGGGATTGCCCCAGAAACCATTGGCGAAAA
>JAKANG010000016.1 GCA_021812505.1 Pseudomonadota bacterium | reverse complement strand
GCCGCGCTCGAGGATCTTGGCCTCGGTCTCCTTCTGCGCCGCGGCTTCCTTCGGACTGGCGCGGCGCAAAATCGCCTTGACCCGCTCGACCAGCAGACGCTGGGAAAAGGGTTTGCGGATGAAATCGTCGGCGCCCATCTTCAGACCGAACAATTCGTCGATCTCCTCGTCCTTCGAGGTGAGGAAGATCACTGGGAGGTCGGATTTCTGGCGGAGCCGGCGCAGAAGCTCCATGCCGTCCATGCGCGGCATCTTGATATCGAAAATCGCCATGTCGGGAGGATTGTTGCGCAGGCCTTCGAGCGCCGCCATCCCGTCATTGTATGTCTGAACGCGATAGCCCTCGCCCTCGAGGGCGATGGAGACCGAGGTCAGGATGTTGCGATCGTCGTCCACAAGCGCGATGGTCGGCATGATTTCCTCTGCTTCTGGCGCGGCGGCGAACCAAACCGCTCCTCGAAAGCTATATATATAGGAGCCTCACCGTGGAATTCACGCCGTTTTCAATGAACCGACCATGAACGCACCCGACGACAGCCCAAAAATTCCGTTCGCGCCGCCTTTTGCGGCCTTGCCGCAAAACACTTTCGACGGGCTTGGCCTGGCGAAGAAATTGCTGCGGTCGATCCCCGCCGCCGCGCTCGCCACCTTGACGCGCGAAGCGTCCTTTCCCTTCGCGACCCTGACCAGCATCGCGACCGACGGCGACGGCGCGCCGCTCCTTCTGCTCTCGGATCTCGCCCATCATACCAGAAACCTGCGCGCCGACCCGCGCGGCTCGCTGCTGCTCGCTGAAGGAGGCAAGGGCGACCCGCTCGCCCATCCGCGCCTGACGATCGTCGGACGCCTCGCCCCGACCGCCGACGCCCGGGCGAAAGCGCGATTCCTGCGCCGCCACCCCAAATCGGCGCTTTACGCCGGTTTCGCTGATTTTTCTATCTGGCGGCTGGAGCCGGAGGCCGCCCATCTCAACGGCGGTTTTGCGCGCGCAGCCGATTATCCGGGCGCCGACCTGCTGACCCGCGTCGACGGCGCCGGGCGACTTTTCGCGCAGGAAGAATCGCTGCTGGAGGAAGTCAACGCCTTGTCGCGCAGGGCGCGCGGCGATCTGGCGCGGGCCGCCGGCAAGGCGGCTTCGCTGAACTGGCGCGCCACCGGCCTCGACCCGGAAGGCCTCGATCTGGTCGCGCCGCAAACCACCGCGCGGCTCATCTTCGCCCGGCGCGCGGAAAATCCCGCCGCCTGGCGGGAGGCGCTGGAGGAAGCGCGGCGAAACGCGCCGGCGCCGGGCTGACCGGCGAGCAGGCCGACCGCCCGCCATCGGCCTTTTTGCTGATTGTCGCGCGAAAACGGCGCGCGTAAATCGGCGCGTTCGATACAATTGCGGCGCGCATAACAACAATTCCAGGCGCTGACGGGAGCGAGAGCATGACGATACTGGGCGTTTTCAATCCGGAATTTCCGGTCGAATCTTTCGGGTTCAGGAATCTCGGCAATGTCTATTACAATTTGACGGCGCCCGCGCTTTACGAGGAATCCCTGCGCCGCAACGAGGCCGCCCTCGCCGCCGGCGGCGCCCTGGTCGCGAAAACCGGCGTCCATACCGGGCGTTCGGCCAAGGACAAGTTCATCGTGCGCGACGAAACCACCGAAAGCAATGTCTGGTGGGACAATAACGGCGCGATCGGCCCCGAACATTTCGACGCCCTGCTCGCCGACTTCCTGGCCCATGCCGAGGGCAAGGACCTGTTCGTACAGGATCTTTACGGCGGCGCCGACCCGGCCCATCGCGTCAAGGCGCGCGTGGTGACCGAATACGCCTGGCACTCGCTCTTCATCCGCAATCTGCTGATCCGCCCCAGCGCCGAAGAGGTTCTGGCCAATGAGGCCGACCTGACCATCGTCGATCTGCCCTCGTTTCGCGCCAATCCCATGCGCCACGGCTGCCGCACCGAGACGATCATCGCGGTGAATTTCGCCCGGAAGATCGTGCTAATCGGCGGCACCTCCTATGCCGGCGAAATCAAGAAATCCGTGTTCACTTTCCTCAATTATATCCTGCCCGCCGAGGGCGTCATGCCGATGCATTGCTCGGCCAATGTCGGCGACGGCCACGATTCCGCGATCTTCTTCGGCCTGTCCGGCACCGGGAAGACAACGCTTTCCGCCGATTCGTCGCGCACGCTGATCGGCGACGACGAGCATGGCTGGTCGAAGGAAGGCGTGTTCAATTTCGAGGGCGGCTGCTACGCCAAGGCGATCAAGCTGTCGCCCGAAGCGGAGCCGGAAATTTACGCCACCACGGGGCGTTTCGGCACGGTGATGGAAAATGTCGTGCTCGATCCCGAAACCCGCGCGCCCGATTTCGACGACGCCAGCCTGACCGAAAACACCCGCGTCGCCTATCCGCTGGATTACATCCCCAACGCCTCGGCCACCGGCCGCGCCGGCCATCCTAAGAACATCGTCCTGCTGACCTGCGACGCCTTCGGCGTGCTGCCGCCGATCGCCAGGCTCGACGCCTCGCAGGCCATGTATCATTTCCTGTCCGGCTATACCGCCAAGGTCGCCGGCACGGAAAAGGGCGTGACCGAGCCTTCCGCCACCTTCTCGACCTGCTTCGGCGCGCCCTTCATGCCGCGCCACCCATCGGAATATGGCAATTTGCTGCGTCATCTCATCGACGAGCATCATGTCGATTGCTGGCTGGTCAACACCGGCTGGACCGGCGGCAAATATGGGACGGGGCGCCGCATGCCGATCCGCGTCACCCGCCGCCTGCTTTCCGCCGCGCTCGACGGCTCGCTGAACAAGGCGGAATACCGCATCGACCCCTATTTCGGCCTCGCCGTGCCGACCGCCGCGCCGGGCGTCGAGCCGCATATTCTCGACCCGGTCAAGACCTGGGCCTCGCGCGCGGAATTCGCCGAAACCGCGCAGAAGCTGGTGAGACTGTTCCGCGACAATTTCGTGACCTTCGAGTCCCATGTGGACGCCAAGGTGCGCGACGCCGCTCCAGCCATGCGGATCGCCGCGGAATAGCCCGTGGCGCCCGCGCTCGCCGCCCGGCGCGCCGACGGGGTTTTTCGCGTCACGGCGACGGCGCGGGTTCATGTCCGGTTCAGACGGCAAAATCTATTTGGTAACGCGATCGTAACGACAGGCCGAAAACTCCTTCTGGTCTTAACCAAGCCATTAATCAACCGGTAACCCTCGCCTGTTGTCATGATCGCGACTGTCGAACTGGGAATGTGAGAAAGAAGATGCGTATCGGCTCCTCGAAGGACCTGAAGAATGAAACCCTGAATTCGCTTGGGCTGATCAGCGCGGCCTCGGACTGGCGCGGCGCTGGCGAACAGTCGGATACGGACGACGCCTTCCGGCTCAAGGCTCTCCATCAGCTGATGCGGACGGCGGAGGACCATGACGCCGACGCGCTGCTCGACGTGAATTACACCGAGGAAATCCTGCCGCGCGCCGAATATCCCGGCGCGGCGCCCTTGAAGCGGATCTGCGCCACCGCCGTCGCGGTCAAGCTGAAATCCGCCTGATTTAATAAACAATTCAACTTGGAAGCGCCGCCGCGAGGCGGCGTTTCGCCTTCCGCCTCAGCGTTCGAAAACATAGGCTCCCGGCGCATCGGCGAGCGCTTTGCCCATGGCCGGCGGGCGCTTGAGCGCCCCGGAATGGCCATCGAGCCAGTCGGCATAGGCCGGCCACCACGAGCCCTCATGCGTCCGCGCCCGGATCAGATAATCCGCAGGCGGCGGAGCCTCCGCGCCCGGCCCGATGTGAAGCAGGCGATAGGAGCGATGGCGATGGCCGGGCTCGCTGACGATGCCGCCGTTATGGCCGCCCGACGCCAGCAGGAAGGTGACGTCCCCCGAGACGAAGCGATGGATTTTGTAAACCGAGCGCCAGGGCGCGACATGGTCGTTTTCGGTCCCGACCGCGAAGACCGGCGCCGCGATCGCGGCGAGATCGACCTTTTTGCCGCCGGCCTCGAACCGTCCCTCGGCGAGATCGTTGTGAAGGAAAAGCGCGCGCAGATAGGTCGAATGCATGCGGCAGGGCATGCGTGTGGCGTCGGCGTTCCAGGCCATCAGGTCGTTCCCCTGGCTCTTCACGCCCAGCAGATAGCTCTTGACCATCCGCGACCAGATCAGGTCGCGCGCATGGAGCATGGAGAAGGCGCCGGCCATCTGGCTGGCGTCAAGATAGCCCTGCCGGGCCATGACGCGGTCGAGTTCGTCGAGCTGGGGCTCGTCGATGAATATCTTCAGTTCGCCCGGCTCGGTGAAATCGGTCTGCGCCGCCAGGAAGCATAGACTTGCGAGCCTGTCGTCGCCGTCGCGGGCCATGGCTGCGGCCGCGACGGCCAGCAGGGTTCCCCCTATGCAATAGCCGAGGGCGTGGATTGATTGCTCTCCACAAATGGCGGAAACCCTGTCGAGCGCCGCCATGAAGCCGAGGCGGCGATAGTCGTCGAAGCTGGTGTCGCCCAGCTCAGGCCCCGGATTGCGCCAGGAAATGCAAAAGACAGTGAAGCCGCGCTCGACCAAATAGCGGATGAAGGAATTGTGCGGCGACAGGTCGAGAATATAATATTTCATGATCCAGGCCGGGACGATCAGCAACGGCTCGGGGCGCGTCCGCGGCGTGAGCGGCGCGTATTGGATCAGTTCGATCAACTCGTTGCGGAGCACGACCTTGCCCGGCGTCAGCGCCACGTCGCGCCCGACGACATAATTGTCGGACGCGGGCGCCGCCTTGGGGTCTAGTTTGCGGCGCAGGTCCTCCAGCCAGTTTTCGAATCCGTGCAGGAAATTCACGCCATTCTCTTTCAGCGTGGCGCGCAAGACTTCCGGGTTGGTCCAGGGCAGGTTCGAAGGCGAGAAAGCGTCCAGCCACTGCCGCGCGGCGAAAGCGGCGAGCTTGGCGTGGTGTTCGGAAACGCCCGGCGTATGGAGAATGGCCTTGTTCAGCCATTCCTCGATCAGGAGAAAATTGCTGGCGTAGTAGCAGAAAGGCGGCGCGCCCCATGCCGGATCGGCGAAGCGATGGTCCTCCTTCTCGGGACTGGGCTTCGCCCCCGCCTCGACCGCGCGCAGGCTCTGGCGCAGGGCGTCTTCCGCTGTTTCGGCGAGATAGTCCGGCGCGGCGACGGCGTGGCTCACGACATCGGCCACGGCGGGAGTCAAGGCCGCCGGCGAAAGCGGACCCGCGGGAATTTCGGGAAGCCAGGGTTCGACCGGGCAAGCGGCTTCCCCCGCCTGTTTCGAAGGATCGGCGATCTTTTTCCCTGACATGAGAGAACCCGGAAGGCGCGATGGCCCGGCGCGACGGCCGCGACTTGCGCGATACGGCCACGTCCGCGCGGCGAAAACAAGGCGGCGCGCCCGGCGCACGCCGATATCCGCCGCCGACGGGCTGCGGGCGCGGCTCAGCTGAAGGCGGCGCGCAGCCGGTTGAGCTGCTGCTCGACCGGGCTGACCGCGGGCGCCGCAAGGGGCGCGCCGGGGTCGAGATAGAGCAATTGGTCGAGATGGATGATGCGGGCCTGCAGACGGAGGGAGTCGATGACCAGATCGCGCAGGGTTTTGGGCAGGCGGGCGAAGATGTCGGGCGCGGAGGCGGTTTCCTGATAGGACAGCTTGACCTTGCGCTTTTCGGTCGCCGCCTGTTCGAGCGTGAGTTCGCCTTCGTTCACCGCGCGCTGGAGCAGCAGCCAGGAGGCGAGCTGCATCAGCCTGGTGGTCAGGCGCATGCTCTCGGCGGCATAGGCGAGGGACTCGGCGCGCGGCAGAGCCCGGGCTTCTTCCCGCCCCTGACCATCGAGATAGGCCGCGGCCTCCTCCACCATGGCCATGCCCTCGCGGAACATGGACCTGAACGCCTCGGACCCCGCCAGACGCTCAGCGAATGAAACGGCCTCGCCGCCTTCGAACTTCGTGCGACCCATGCGCAACCCCAAACCAGCGCGCCGATGACCTCGGCCCGTCATGCGCGGACCACTTCCGCCCTTCAAGGAACCAGACCACAATAGCGCGCCATGCGGGCGGACGCTCGCCGAAACTAAATTAATGTTTAATGAACGGGGACGCGGAGGTCGCAGCGCAAAAAGGAGAGCTGCTTTTCAGCAGCTCCCCAAGTCGATACAGGGAGGCGTCAGACAAGGCGAAAATCGCCTGGTTCCGGATGGAACGATTTTCAACTTGCCGCAAAAAACTTAAGAACGCGTTAAGGTAAATCGAGGAGCCGAATTTTTCCGCCTCCGAATCATGACGTTAGGTCACGATGGTTTCCGGAAAAAAGCGTCGGCGGCCGTGCGCGAGGCGCTCTTGTTCTCACGGGCCGCCTCCAGCCGCGCGATTTCCGCCCGCAGCAATGCGATTCGTTCGCTCAGTTCGTCAACCGAAAGCGCGTCGAGCGGCTGGCCCAGTTCATGGCGCGCCGGTGTCTTTTTCGGCGCGAAAAGCTCCTCCTCGTCCCTCGCCAAGTCCCCCTCCCCTGCCCGCCTCCAGTCGCGCGCCGACAGGCATTGATGAAAATTCGACGGATCAATTGCCTTTCGCCGTCCTTCACATTATATCTTTTACGATCCCCGTCATGAACGAAATTTGAGGCTGAGCCTCGGCCGGGCCGGAGCGCGGAGGCGCGCGTCCGACGGCGGAAAGAAGAGATTCCAGGAGAACAAGATGAGCAACGCCCCGCTCATGCCCAAGGCCACCGCCGTCTGGCTGGTGGAGAACACCTCGCTGACGTTCGACCAGATCGCCGAATTCTGCGTGCTGCATCCGCTCGAAGTCAAGGGCATCGCCGACGGCGAAGTCGCCTCCGGCATCCGCGGCCACGACCCGATCACCTCCGGCCAGCTGACCCGCGAGGAAATCGAGCGTGGCGAGAAAGACCCCAACTACCGCCTCAAGCTCGCCGTTTCGAAGGTCCGCCTTCCCGAGGCCAAGCGTCATCGCGGGCCGCGCTATACGCCTCTGTCGCGCCGCCAGGACCGTCCCAACGCCATTCTCTGGCTGGTGCGCAACCATCCCGAGCTGAAGGACGCCCAGATCATGCGCCTCGCCGGCACGACCAAGAGCACGATCGCCGCGATCCGCGACCGCACCCACTGGAATTCGGCGTCGCTGACCCCGATGGACCCGGTGACTTTGGGCCTGTGCTCGCAGATCGACCTCGATTTCGAGGTGCAGCGCGCCGCCAAGGATCGCCCTGCTCTGGTTCAGGACCATGGCCCGACGCTCGTCCCCGCCGAGGAGACGACGCAGCCCTTCTATTACGAGCCGACCACCCATGAGGAGGTTTTCGGAACCTCCGCTGCGCCCGCGAAGCCCGAGGAGGAGGAGATCGACGTGGATTCGGTCTTCGCCAAGCTCAAGGACCTCAAGACCAAGGAATAAGATGGCGGCGGTTCGCATTCTCGGCGTCGATCCCGGCCTGCGCCATACCGGCTGGGGCGTGATCGAGGCCGATGGATCGCGCCTCGCCTTCGTCGCTTCCGGCGCCGTCCACTCGCCCACCGGCGGCAACCTCGCCGAGCGGTTGCGCATGCTTCACGACGGCCTGGCCGCCGTGATCTCCGAGCACCGCCCGGACGAGGCGGCGGTGGAAGAGACTTTTGTGAACCGCGACGCCCAGTCGACGCTCAAGCTCGGCTATGCGCGCGGGATCGCTTTGGTCGTCCCGGCGCTGGCCGGCCTCGAAGTCACCGAATATGCCGCCAATCTGGTGAAAAAGACCGTCGTCGGCGCCGGCCACGCCGAAAAGGCGCAGATCGCCATGATGGTGAAGGTCCTGCTGCCCAAGGCCGAGGCCCTGAGCCCCGACGCGGCCGACGCTTTGGCGGTCGCGATCTGCCACGCCCAGCACCGCGGCGCCCGGAAGCGGGCGGCGGCTTTGGCTGGAAAATGATTCTTCTTTTGTTCGCCCAACCGAATTAGACTTCGCTTCACGCGATTCGTTTTGGGCGAGAAATGATCGGCAAGCTCAAGGGCGTGGTGGATTCCCTGCACGAGGATCATGTGATCCTCGACGTGCAAGGCGTCGGCTATGTCGTCTCCTGCTCCACCCGCACCCTGCAAAGACTGCCGCGCGCCGGCGAGGCCGCCGTTCTCGCCATCGAGACCCAGGTGCGCGAGGATGCGATAAGGCTGTTCGGTTTCCTGAGCGATTCTGAGCGCGACTGGTTCCGCATCCTGCAGAATGTTCAGGGCGTCGGCGCGAAAGTGGCGCTCGCCATTCTCTCCATCCTCCCGCCCCCGGAATTGACCTCGGCCATCGCCTTGCAGGACAAGGCCGGAATCGCCCGCGCGCCGGGCGTCGGCCCCAAACTCGCCGCGCGCATCGTCTCGGAACTGAAAGACAAGGCCGGCGCCCTCGCTGACGTGGACGCCGGCGCCATGGCCCTGGCCGGCGCCGACGCCGCGTCCGTCGGCTCAAGCGCGGCGCGGGAGGCGATCTCCGCCCTGATCAATCTCGGCTATCCCCGCCCCCAGGCTGCGACGGCGATCGCCGCGAGTTTGAAGGCCCTGGGCGAAAGCGCCGAAACCGCCGCGCTGATCCGGCGGGGGTTAAGGGAATTGGCGCAATGAACAAGGCCCGCCCATGACCTCTCCCGCCAGCCGCATGATTTCGCCGCAAAAGCGCGAGGACGATCTCGACTCCTCGATCCGGCCGCTGACGCTCGCCGACTTCACCGGCCAGGAGGCGGCGCGCAAGAATCTCAAGGTCTTCATCGAGGCCGCCAAGGCGCGGAAAGACGCGCTCGACCATGTGCTGTTCGTCGGCCCGCCGGGCTTAGGGAAAACCACGCTGGCGCAGATCGTGGCGCGCGAGCTGGGTGTCAATTTCCGCTCGACCTCCGGCCCGGTCATCGCCAAGGCCGGCGATCTCGCGGCGCAGCTTACCAATCTCGAAGAGCGCGACGTGCTCTTCATCGACGAAATCCACCGCCTCAATCCGGCGGTCGAGGAAATCCTTTATCCGGCGATGGAGGATTTCCAGCTCGACCTCATCATCGGCGAGGGGCCGGCGGCGCGTTCGGTGAAAATCGACCTCGCCAAATTCACGCTTGTCGGCGCCACCACCCGCGCCGGCCTGCTCACCACGCCGTTGCGCGACCGTTTCGGCATTCCGATCAGGATGAATTTTTATAACGTGGAGGAGCTGCAAAGCATTGTCGCGCGCGGCGCGCGGGTGATGAACTGCCCGATGAGCGAGGACGGCGCCAACGAGATCGCGCGGCGCTCGCGCGGCACCCCGCGCATCGCCGGGCGGCTGCTGCGCCGGGTGCGTGATTTCGCTTTGGTCGACGGCGACGCCGTCGTCACCCGCCAGGTGGCCGACCGGGCGCTGAAACTGCTGGATGTCGATACAATAGGCCTCGACCAGATGGACCGGCGCTATCTCGACATGGTGGCGCAGAATTTCGGCGGCGGCCCGGTCGGAATCGAAACCATCGCCGCCGCTCTTTCCGAGCCGCGCGACGCCATCGAGGACATTATCGAGCCTTATCTTCTGCAACAGGGCTTTTTGAACCGCACCCCGCGCGGCAGGATGCTGACGCCGCTGGCCTTTCGGCATCTGGGGCTCGCGGAGCCGGCACAGGCGTCGCAGATCGGTCTGTTTGGCGAGGAAGCCCAGTG
>JAKANG010000015.1 GCA_021812505.1 Pseudomonadota bacterium | reverse complement strand
CCGAAAGGAACCGTGGTCGTCTTCATCTGCAATCATTGCCCCTATGTGCTCGCGGTTCTCGACCGCCTGGTGAAGGACGCCCGCGCGCTGATGGCGGAGGGGATCGGCTTCGCCGCCATCTGCTCCAACGACGCCGCGGCCTATCCCGACGATTCGTTTCCCAAGATGAAGGAATTTGCCCAACAGCACGCGCTGCCCTTCCCCTATCTGCACGACGAATCGCAGCAGGTCGCGCGGGCCTATGGCGCGGTCTGCACCCCGGATTTCTTCGGCTATGGCGCCGACGGCAAGCTGAAATATCGCGGCCGTCTCGACGAGGGCCGCAGGGATCCGCCGCCGCCCGGCGCGCGCCGCGAATTGCTCGTCGCCATGCGCCAGATCGCGGCGACCAATGAAATCCCCGACGATCAGACGCCCTCGATCGGCTGCTCGATCAAGTGGAAGCCTTCCGCGACAGCCTGACGCAAGTCTGGCGCGTTCTTCTCAATCGGAAGGACGGCCGATCCATCGCGGCGCGTCGCGACGGATCGGGCGACCATGTTTCTCACCGCGACAAAGACCCCTGCGCTCTGCGAGGCGACACGCGCGCGCGACGCGGGCCTCGCCGCCGCGCTGCTCTCCGGGGGCGACGAGCGCCTCGTCGCCGATCCGGTGAGCGGGCGCAATCGTTACGGCCTTACCGCGCGGCCCGCGCCGGACGAAACCTTCTTTTCCTCTTCGACCGCTTCCACGATCACCCCGCGCGGATGGCGGGCCGCCGCGACGGCCTGGCGGCGCCTCCATTGCCACGACCCGCGCGAGCGCC
This sequence comes from Pseudomonadota bacterium, assembly GCA_021812505.1. The sequence goes on along the minus strand of JAKANG010000015.1, from coordinate 9,017 downwards.
AATGCTTTCCCGCCTGGTTCGACGACATCCGCCGCCGCGTCGCCGCGTTCGCCGGGGCGGGAGAGGCGATCCTGACCGCCTCGGGCACCGACGCCGAATTGGCGGCGCTGGCGATCGCGGACGATGCGGCCGCCGCCCGTCCCATCACCAATATCGTGGTAGGGCCGGGCGAGACCGGGCGCGGCGTTCCCCTCGCGGCCGGCGGCCTGCATTTCCAATCTTCCGCGCGCCATCGCCGGCTGGCCGGCTGGGAAGATCGAGATATAAGGGTCGAGCGCGTCGAAATCCGGGGGCCGGGCGGTTTTCCGCGCTCAGCCAGTGAAGTCGACGCCGAAGTTCTGGTCAAGGCCGAGGCCGCTCTGGCGCAGGGCCGCGCCGTCATCGCCCATCTGCTCGAAGTGTCCAAGACCGGCCTTTCCGGCTTCTCCCGCGCCGCCGCGTCAAAATTGCGCGAAGGCGCGCCCGGAAGAGTTTTCGTGTTGGCCGATTGCTGCCAGATGCGCGGCTCGCCATCGCGCATCGGCGAATTGCTCGATCGCGGCTTTCTGGTCGCGGTCACCGGCTCCAAATTTTTCTGCGGCCCGCCCTTCTGCGGCGCGGTGCTGTTCCCTGACTGTTTGCGCGCGCGGCTGAAGAATTTCCGCCTGCCGGAGGGAGTGGCCGCGCAAACCGCTCGTTACGACTGGCCCGCTTGTCTGCGCGGCGGTTCGGAAGGCTTTGCCTGCCACGCCAATATTGGGCTCGGCCTGCGCTGGGAGGCCGCGCTCGCCGAAATGGCGACTTTTGCCGCTGTTCCTCCGGCGCTCGCCGAAAAGATCGCGCGGAATTTTCGCGCGCTCGCGATCGAACGCGCCGGTCAGGCCGGATTGAGACTTCTCGACGAGGCGAGCGGCGGGTCGGCCTGGGCGCGGACAATCCTGCCCATCGCCGCGCCTCGTTCGGCCGAACAGGCGGCGGAGCTCCAGCGCGCCCTGCGGCGGCCGGCCGGCGCCTGGGGCGAGGCCGCGCGCGTCTTCCATGTCGGCCAGGCCGTGGCGATCGGGCCGGATCAGGCCCTGCGCGTCTGCCTCGGCGCGCCGACAGTCAGCGACATTGCCGCGCTCTGCGGCTCGGGCGTTCCGTTCGAACGCGCGCTCGCGCCCCTCGCCGCCGATCTCTCGGCCCTGTTCGCCAAATGGACCTTTTTGTTGAACGCGCGCCCCTGACGGGCGGCGAAGCGAAGGAGAGCGTCTTGCGTTTTTCGATTTCCAATTCCGGCGTCGCGACGGCCTCGGCGCCTTTGGTCGGCCTCGCGGCGATCACCCGCCACGCCATGCGGCGCGGCGATTTCACAGCCGTCGTTTCCCAGCTCGTCGCGCGCATCGAACGCGACGGCGGCGACGCGGCGGCCTGGCTCGATCTTTCGACCGTCCAGCAGGTTCTGGGCAACGGCGCCAATCGCATCGCGCTCCAGGCCGACGCCTTGCGCCGCGCTCGCCATTTCACGCACGCCCGGACGAGCGCCGCGCCCCTGCGCCGGCTCGCCCTGATGGCGCCGGGCGATTTCATGGCCAATACGCCGCTTGAATTCCTGCTCGAACAAAGCGACGTCGCCCTCGACGCCTTTTATCTGGCGCCCGACCAATCCCTGCCAGAAATTCTTCCCGATCATGACGTCGCCTTTGTCGCCGTCGCGGAATCCGACGCCAATCTGCCGCTGCTCGAAAAACTCGCGGCGGCGGAGCCCTTCTGGCCGCGCCCGCTCGTCAACGCCCCTGAAAGAATCGCGGCGCTGACCCGCGACGGCTTTTCCGAACTCATGCGCGACGCGCCCGGCGTCCTCGTCCCGAAGACACGACGGCTCGACAGCGAGACGCTCGCGAAAGCCGAGGGGCTCGGCTTTCCCTTCATCGCCCGGCCGGCCGGCTCCCATGCCGGCGACGGCCTGCGCAAGATCGAAAGCCGTTCCGATCTCGATTTTTATCTCGCCGAAACCGATGGTCCGGCCCATTATGTCGCGCCCTTTGTCGATTACCGCAGCGCGGACGGGCTTTTCCGAAAATCCCGAATCGTCCTGATCGAAGGCGCGCCCTTCGCTGTCCATATGGCGGTTTCGCCGCGCTGGATGGTTCATTATCTCAACGCCGACATGATGGACAGTCCCGTCCATCGCGCGGAGGAGGCGAAGTTCATGGCCAATTTCGACGCCGATTTCGCCCGCCGCCATGCGCGCGCCTTCGAGGCGGTCGCGCAACGCGCGGGGCTCGATTACGTCCTCCTCGATTGCGCCGAGACGCGCGACGGCCAGCTGTTGATCTTCGAGGCCGGCACGGCGATGATCGTCCATGCGCTCGATCCGCAAGACCTCTTTCCCTACAAGCCGCCGCAGATGACGAAGATTTTTGCCGCCTTCCAGGACATGTTGCGCCGCCGCGCCGCGCCGCGCGTCAGGGCGGCCTCGTGACGGCGGGGTCGCGCCTCGACCCTGACGACTGGGAAGAATTCCGCGCCCTCGCGCACGCGGCGCTGGACGGCATGATCAACCATATCAGGACAGTGCAGCAGCGCCCGGTCTGGACCCCCGCGCCGCCCCAAATCCGCGCGCGTTTCGCAGCCGATCTGCCGCAAAGAGGCGCTTCGCTCGCAGAGACGCTCAGCTTTTTCGACGAGGCGATCAAGCCTTATTCCACCGGCAATCTCCATCCCGCCTTCATGGGCTGGGTCCATGGCGCCGGGACGCCGGTCGGCATGGTCGCGGAAATGCTCAGCGCGGGGCTCAACGCCAATTGCGGCGGCCGCGACCATATCGGCATCGAAGTCGAGCGCCAGATCGCGCGCTGGATGCGCCGGGCTTTCGGCTTTCCCGAGACCGCCGCGGGTCTTTTCGTCACCGGGACCTCGATGGCCAATTTCCTCGCGGTGCTGGTCGCGCGCTTCGCCCTGCTCGGCGAGGAAGTCCGGCGCTCCGGCGCGCCGCCCTCGCTCAAGCTGCGCGCCTATACGTCCGAGGGCGCCCATGGCTGCATCGCCCAGGCGATGGAAATGGCCGGGATCGGCTCGAACAATCTGCGGCGCGCCCCCTGCGGTCCCGACGGCGCTGTCCAGGTCGAAGTTCTGCGCGCGCTCATTGCGGAGGATCGGGCGCAGGGCGCGACGCCTTTCCTGCTGGTCGGCGCGGCGGGCACGGTCAATCTCGGCGCGCTCGACCCCCTGGACGAACTGGCCGATCTCGCGGCGCAAGAGAAGCTCTGGTTCCATGTCGACGGCGCCTTCGGCGCGCTCGCCGCCTTTTCGTCCCGCCTCAAGCCCTTGCTGACGGGAATGGAGCGCGCCGATTCGATCGCCTTCGATTTCCACAAATGGGGTCATGCTCCCTATTCGGCGGGCTTTCTGCTCACCCGCGACGGCGAGATGCAGAAAAAGACTTTTGTCAGCGCCAACGCTTATCTGACGCGGGCGGCGCGCGGCCTCGCGGCAGGCGACTCCTGGCCCTGCGATTACGGCCCCGATCTTTCGCGCGGCTTCCAGGCGCTCAAGGTCTGGTTTACTTTAAGGGTATTCGGAACCGAGACGCTCGGCCGCTCAATCGAGGACACATGCGATCTGGCGGCCTATCTCGCGCGGCGGCTGAGCGAAGGCGAAAAATTCGACGTCAAAGCGCCGGTGACGCTGAATATCGTCTGTTTCGGCCTGCGCGGCGAAAACGCTGGCCCGCGCAACCGCGCGCTCGTCGAGGAGCTTCATCTTTCGGGCGTCGCGGCCCCCTCGCTGACCATTCTGAACGGCGAGCCGGTCATCCGCTGCGCGCTGGTGAATCACCGGACGCGGCGCGAGGACATTGACGGTTTTGTCGCGGCGCTGGAACGGTTCGCGCGGTGAAGCCAGCGGTCACTTCCCGGCTGCCGGCTTCGCCCCGGAAACCACCGTCACATGATCGCCGTTGGCGATCGAATCCGGCGGGTTGAGCACGATATGGTCGGACTGTGTCAAGCCTTGCGAGACTTCCAGGCTCGCGCCGAGGTCGCGGGCGATCTGGATCGGATGCAGGCGAATGTTTCCCTCCTTGTCCACCACCGCGACATTCGGCCCCTCGGCGCGAAACAGCAGGGTGTTGGCGGGGATGGTGACCGCGCCCGCCGGGGCGAGCGGCAAAGCGATCTGGACATAGGTTCCGGGTTTAAGCCGTCCGTCCGCATTATGCAGCATCAGTTCGATGCGCAGGCTGCGGGTCGCGATGTCGATGGCGCCCGCGACATAAGTGACGACGGCCTTAAAAACCTGGCCAGGAAGTTCCGCCTGCGTCACCGGGACCTCCGTTCCGACATGGATCGATTTCACATAGGCTTGGGGAACGTCGACGAAGACGCGCAGCGGGTCGGTGACCGCCATGGAGAACAAGGCCACGCCCGTGCTGCCGGAATTGACCAGATTGCCGATGTCGACGTTGCGCTTGGTGATGACGCCGTCGAACGGGGCCAAAACATTCTTGAAGGCGGTGGTCGCCTGCAATTGCTTGAGATTGGCCTCGGCGGCCGCGAGCGCGGCGACGGCGGTGTCATAGGCGTTCTGCTTGGTGTCGAGATCCTGCTTCGCCACCGAATCCTGCGAGAAAAGCTTCTTCCAGCGATCGAGCGCGACCTTGCCCAGGACCACATTGGCCTTGGCCTGCTCGACCTGGGCCGCCGCCTGACGGACCTGTTCGTCGAGTTCCGGCGTGTCGAGTTCGGCAAGAGTCAGGCCCTTGGTCACCCGGTCGCCGATTTCGACGTTGAATTTGCGGACATAACCATTGACGCGGGCGTAGATCGCGGTCTCGTTGTCGCCGCGCAGGGTCGCCGGCAGGGTCAGCACGCCGCCCGTCTCGCTCGGCTCAGGCGTGACCGTGGTGACGAAAATACGCTGGCCTTCGAGCGTTTGCGCGTCCAGTTCGGCCCTGCTCGCCGCGCGCTGCACCAACACCCGCGCCGCGCCGAGCCCCAGCAGCAAGGCGACGATCAGCAGGGCGCGCGCGCCGCCGCGCCAGATCCATTGACGGCGCGGCAGGTGGAGGTGGCCGTCGTCGCTGTTCAGCGCGAGATTCTGGTGCTTGGTCTTGCTCACGGCGCGGGAGTCGCTTCTGGATCAGCCAATGGGCGGGGTCTTGCGGGCGTGGCTGTGGGCCCCGGCAAAAACCAGCGGAACGAAGAGAAGGGTGGAGAACGTGGCGAAAAGCAGGCCGCCGATCACGGCGCGGCCCAGCGGCGCGTTCTGCTCGGCCCCCTCGCCGAGTCCAAGCGCCATCGGGATCATGCCGACGATCATAGCGAAGGCGGTCATCAGCACCGGCCTGATGCGTGTCGCCCCGGCCTCCAGCGCGGCGGAAAGCGGGCTTGAGCCCTGGCGCAGCCGCTCGCGGGCGAAGGAGACGAGCAGGATCGAATTGGCGGTGGCGACGCCGGTGGTCATGATCGCGCCGGTGAGCGCGGGGACCGACAGATGCGTTCCGGTGAGGAAAAGCATCCACACGATGCCGGCGAGCGCGGCGGGCAGCGCGCTGATGATGATCAGCGGATCGAGCAGGGACTGGAAATTGACCACGATCAGCAGATAGACGAGGACGATGGCGACCGCCACGCCGATGCCGAGGCCGAAATAGGAGCTTTTCATCGTCGCCGCCTGGCCGCGCAGGGCGATGTCATAGCCGCGCGGCAAGCCGGACCGCGCGGCGTCGATGATCCTTCGCACTTCGTCGGCGACCGCTCCCAGCGCCCGTCCTTCGACGCTGACGTAGATGTCGATGACCGGGCGCATATTGTAGTGCGACACCAGGGCTTCGATGCCGCCGGGCGCGATGGTGGCGAGATTGCCCAGCAGTTGCGGCGCGTCCCCGGTTCCGGCGCTGATGGGGGTCGATAAAAGGTCGTCGACCGAGGCGACGCGATATTGCGGCGTCTGCGCCGTGATGTTGTAGGACACGCGATTGCGCGGGTCGAGCCAGAAGGTCGGCGAGGTCTGGCTGCTGCCGGAAAGCGAGATCAGCACGTCCTCGCCGACCGAAATCGCATTGATCCCGACCTGCTGCATGCGGGTGCGGTCCATCACGATGTGCAGATCGGGCTGGTCGAGCCGTTGCAGGATATGAACGTCCACCGCTCCGGGAATTTTCCTGATGTCATTGGCGATCCTGGCGGCGCGGGCGTAGCTTTCGCGGACATTGGCGCCGAGCAGTTCGACGTCGATCGCCGCCGGCTGGCCAAAATTCAGGATCTGGGTGACGATATCGGCGGGCTGGAAGAAAAATTCCACGCCGGGGAATTTTTCCGGCAGTTTCCGGCGCAAAAGATCGACATAGCTTTGCGAGGGGCGATGGTCCGCGGCGAGGGCGATCATGATCTCCGCGTCCAGCGTTCCGATGGTTCCGGCGTTGCTGTAGGAGAGATTGATGCCCGAATAGGGCAGGCCGATATTGTCGACGATGGTCTCCAGCTCTTTCGGCGGAATCTGGGCCCGGATGAACCGATCGACCTCGTCGGCGAGCCGCGCCGTCTCCTCGATGCGCAGGCCGGTTGGCGCGCGCATGTGCAGCCTGATGGCGCTCGCGTTGACGGCGGGGAAGAAATCCTGCCCCAGCGTGAAGAACAGGCCGAGCGAGGCGAGCCAGAACAGCAGGAAAGCGCCTCCGACGGTCCGGCGTCGCGGCAGCAGCATGCTCAGGAGAACTATATAGGCGGCGCGCATCTTTTCGAAGGCGGCGTCGAATCCGTGATGCAGGCGCTCGAACAGATTCTTGCGGCCCTCTTGCGCGGCGGGCGCGCGCAAAAGCAGCAACGCCAGCGTGGGGACCAGGGTGCGCGACAGGACATAGGAAGCGAGCATGGCGAAAACCACCGCCTCGGCCAGCGGCACGAACAGGAATTTCGAAACGCCGGCGAGAAAGAACATCGGCGTGAACACGATGCTAATGCTCAGGGTCGAAACCAGCGCTGGAAGCGCGATCTCGCCCGCGCCCTCGTAGATCGATTCGTAGAGGCCGGTTCCCAGATGGAGATGGCGCTCGATATTCTCGATCGTCACCGTGGCGTCGTCCACCAATATGCCGACCGCCAGCGCGAGGCCGCCGAGCGTCATGATGTTGATGGTCTGGCCGAGGGCGTCGAGCACCAGCAACGAAGACAGGATCGACAGCGGAATCGAGATGGCGATGATCAGCGTCGCGCGCCAGTTGCCGAGAAAGAGCAGGATCAGCGCGGCGGTGAGGCCGGCCGCGATCAGGGCCTCGCGCAACACGCCGGAAATGGCGGCGCGGACATAGATCGACTGGTCGAACAGGGCGCGGACCTTGATGTCGGGCGGCAGCAGCTTTTCTGCGCTCGGCAGGGTGTCTTTGAGGGTCTGGACAATGCGCAGGGTCGAAGCCGATCCGTTCTTGATGATCGACATCAGCACGCCGCGCACGCCGTCGAGCCGGACGATATTGGTCTGCGGCGTGAAGCCGTCGCGCACATGGGCGACGTCGCGCACGTAGGTCACCGCGCCGTTGACGGTGCGGACGGGGAGATTGTTGAGGCCCTCGATCGCCTGCGGCGCGCCGTTGAGGGTGACGGCGAATTCCGTCGGCCCCATTTTCGCCGTGCCGGACGGCAGGATCAGATTCTGCGCGTTGACCGCATTGACCACGTCGAGCGGCGTCAGGCCCTTGGCGAGAAGGGCGGAGCTGTCGATATCGACGGAGACGACGCGCTGCTTGCCGCCATAGGGGAAGGGAATGGCGACGCCGGGAATGGTGACGAGCTGTTGGCGAAGCGTGTTGAAGGCGGCGTCGAAAACCGCCTGTTCCGGCAGGGACGGGCTGGAAAGAGCGAGCTGGGTCACCGGAATGGCTGAGGCTGAATAGGTGATGATCAGCGGCGAGGTGGTTCCCGGCGGCAGCATTCTGAGCATGACCTGCTCGCTCGCCAGCGTCTGGGCGATGGCCGTGCCGATATTCACGCCCGGCTGGAAGAAGATCTTGATGATCCCGATGCTGTTGTAGGACTGCGACTCGATATGTTCGATGTCGTTGACCGTGGTGGTCAGGATGCGTTCGGCCGGCCCGGTGACGCGGTCGCCCATGTCCTGGGCGACGAAGCCGGAATAGTTCCAGATGACGCTGACCACCGGAATATTGATGTCGGGCAGGATATCGGTCGGCATGGTCAGCAGCATGTAGGGCGTGGCCAGCACAATGGTCAGCGCCATGACCAGAAAGGTATAGGGGCGCTGCAGCGCTATTCGGACGATCCACATGGCGAAAACTTGAATCCCGGAGGCGACGCGATCGCCGTCTTGAGGCGCTTATAACAGTATCGGCCGCGGCGGCGCCATTGAATTGCCGCTCAAGCGGATTGCGCCGCCGCCGGACCTTCCTTGCGCGCAAGGGCCAGTCAAGCGTCAGTTCCGCATCAGAAAGCGGAAAATCGCCGGGAAAATCCGGGAATAGGGCGGACGCAGGAAGAATTTGGGGTCGATCGGCCCCTGATGGTATACCGCGCGCCGGTGGGAGAAGGTCTGGAAGCCGGTTTCGCCATGATAGGCGCCGAGGCCTGAAGGGCCGATCCCGCCGAAAGGTAGGTCCTCGACGACGAAATGGGTCAGGACGTCGTTGACGGAGACGCCGCCGGAATGAGCGCCGGCGAGCACCCTTTCGCGGTGTTCGGCCCAGATTCCGAAATAATAGAGCGCCAGCGGCCGCGGCCGCGACGCGATGAACTCGATGGCGTCGTCGAGCCGGTCGTAGGCCTTGACCGGCAGGATCGGCCCAAAAATTTCCTCCCGCATCAGCGTCAGATCGTCGCGGGGCTCGATCACCAGAGTCGGGGCGATCTTGCGCTCAGCCGCCATATCGCCCTCCGCCGCCGGATCGATCGCGACGATTCGGGCGCCGGCCGCGCGCGCCTCGGAGAGCGCGGAGTTCAGCCGCGCAAGATGGCGGTCGTTGAGGATGGCGGTGTAATCGGCGTTGCGTCGCAGGGTCGGATAGAGTTTTCGGGCCGCCGCCGCATAGGCGGTCACGAATTCCT
>JAKANG010000014.1 GCA_021812505.1 Pseudomonadota bacterium | reverse complement strand
GACAATGTGACGATGACGGTCGCGCTGATCGTTCCGATCGCGATGGAAGAGAAGCTGCGCTTCGCCATCCGCGAAGGCGGCCGCACCGTCGGAGCCGGCGTCGTCGCTTCGATCATCGAGTAATCTGATCGATCGATCCCGAGAATGATGAAGGGAGCCCGGCGGGCTCCCTTTTTTGTGTTCACGCCTCTTTGATTTGGGCGACGCCGCCTTCCGGCGATAAAATACTGGGAATTCCGCGCTCGGGAGCGCGCCCTGGCGGCGCCGGGCAAAGGACAGCGCCGATCGTGTTCTGCCCTTCTTCCGCATCCGCATTCCGCTCGCTTCCAACGCGTGGAGGATTCGCTTCGCGGGGTTGGAGGGAACGTCCATGAACAATGTCGATTTCGTCAAGTCGCTCTATGCCGCGTTCCTGAGCGGCGGCCTCGACAAAATTCTCGCTGCGGCGGATCCGCATATCGAATGGAAATCGAACACGGATCCGGCGCTCCTGCCTTGGGGCGGCGAGCGGAAAGGCGTTAAGGAAATCTCGGGTTATTTCTCCGAACTCGCGCTGAATATCGAGATCGAAAGCTTCACGCCGCGCGAATTTCAGTTCGGGACGGGCTTTGTTCTGGTGATGGGCCACACCAGAGGCCGGATGCGGCGCTCGGGCGTCCGTTTCGAGAACGATTGGTGCCATGTCTTCAAGATCATGGGCGGCAAGGTCGTCGTCTTCCACGAATTTGTCGATACGCATGCCCTGGTGCAGGCCTATATCGGCGGCGACGCGCACGCCATCGGCTTGCCACCGGCGGCTATGGAAACGATGACGCCTCGGTCCCACTGATCCGATCCCGAGCCCGCGTTTCACGACCAGCCAACCCCCGAAAGGCCCCACCCCGATGGCGGGGCCTTTCGCGTGGGACGCTTTTTTGTCATTTCGCGCTGGCCGGGCTTGCGTGAAACCGAAGATTGCGGCTAAGAGAACTGCGCTGGCCGCGTCACATGACGCGCCTGCAGGAGTGTAGCTCAGTTGGTAGAGCACCGGTCTCCAAAACCGGGTGTCGTCGGTTCGAGCCCGGCCACTCCTGCCATTAACTCAATGGGTTAGTGCGAGGCGCCAGCAATGATCCTTTTCCTGGGCAATTAATCGGGCAACAAAAGGGCCGGGCAGCGCGAAGCTCCGGCTGATTTTTCTCCGTCCGTGATTCTCTGTCGTCGCCCTTTTGCCATTCTTCGCCGGTCGAATTGGTCGCGGCTGATGGCGCGGGGCGGGGAAATCCGGGCCGAGTCACGGCAAGCCGGCATCGGAACGCTCGGTTCTGAAATCGTGCGAGCGCCGAACTCCGCGGCGCCTCGCGGCGTCTGATTCCCTGGGCCAAGTTTCCACCTCAAGATCGGCGGCCTTGAGAATGACGCAGCCGTCTATGAAGATATGGGCTGCGGATTTTCCCGTTTCAGGGAGGGCGGTCCATGTTCACAAGGCTGCTGGCTGGCGTGGTCCTCGCCGCGCCCATCTGGGGCGCTTCCCCATCCGTCTTGATGGCGCAGGAAGCGTCCGTCGAGCAGGGTTTCGACGTTCGAGGCGTCGCGTGTAACGCCGATGGCCGCTGTGCTTCGTTTCGCCAGCGGACACAGGCGGCGACGCGGATGCAATGTCAGAGCGTCGCCGGCATGTTTGGCATGGCGGAGTGGCAGAGCCAACACCCTGCTTGGACGGTCAAGGAATGGCACTGCGCGGCGCGAGGCGAACACGACCTGTAGCTCAAGCATAGGTAGCGCGCCCGCTTGGACCACGGACAGGAATCGCCACGACCCTCGGCCACGCACGCCGATTCCGCCGCACGGAAGGCGGCGTGATTGCGCAATCTTGCCGGATTGGAACGGATATCGGGCGCCGGGAATGGGGCGAATGTGACCCGATCGTCATCTAAACCTTTGCCGTCATTCAGACGCATAATCGCCGTCACAGGGCCTCGTTAGACTGTTGACCTCGCAGCGCAGGATATCGGAGGCTGAAAATGGTTGGCTGGTACGTCAATTATTACAGTGTCACCCGGCGCATGGAGTCGCGGACGGCGCCCTCGGCATCGCTTGAGGGGGCGTTGGTTCACGCGCGCGGACTGGCGATCCATGGACACATTGTGAGAAACATCGTCAGCCCCCGAGGCCACGCTTTCGAAGCAAATTCATCTCGCTCTTGGTATCGGGAAAAAGACCACCCAAAGCCGACGACCGAAAACGACAATAGCTGATTCAGCTTGACCTGCGCCCAAATCAGAAAACGCCCGCCAGTGCATCCGTGGCGGGCGTTTCCTTTTTCCTCGGCCTGAGGGGGGAGGCCGAATTAAGCTCAAGCTGAACAGCGACCGTGGCGAATATAGGGCGAGATCAGCCCCATTCTGTCTAGCGTTGGCCGGCTCAAGTCCGTTACGGTCGCCGTTTTCGTGATCCTCGATCTCGACGCCCGATGGCGGGCTGTCCGGAGTCGCGAGCACAGTCATGCGCGAAGGCCTGGCTGATATGATGCGTCAGCGTCCGGCGGGAATCGACGGCGCCGCGAACATGGGGCGGACGGATGAAGGCGTTTATGGTTTCGTCATTTTGGCAAAAGGGGCGCGAGGCGCGCGGCCTGCGCGGCGCCATTTTTCTTTTGGCCCTTGTGTTCGCCGGCCCAGGCGCCGGACATGCCGAGGCGCTCTGGCCGGACACGGCCTTGAACCGCTGGCAGGCCACCGCGCTGCTGCAGACGCTCAACGGCGAGATTCTCGCAAGCCCGAGCGCGACGGCGAGCCTTGAGAAATGGTGCGCCGCCCATCATCTCGCGGCCGAGGCCCGACTGGTCGCGGAGCCGGTTCCGGGCGCTGCGGCCAAGCCGCTTTCGCCGGCCCAGCGCGCGCGTCTGGACGTCGGGCCCGATGAGCCCGTGAAATACCGCCATGTGCGGCTGCGCTGTGGCGAGCATGTGCTTTCCGAGGCGGACAACTGGTATGTTCCCTCACGCCTGACGTCCGAAATGAACCGGGCGCTCGAGGCGAGCGACGCGCCTTTCGGCCGCGTCGTGAAGCCCCTTCAGCCCTATCGGCGGACCTTCGAGGCCAGGATGCTCTGGGCGCCGCTCGACGCGCCGAAGGAAAGCGCGGCGCTGGCCCCGCCGCAGGCGCTATTCGAACATCGGGCCGTGCTTTACACGAAGGACAATCTGCCCTTTTCCGAAGTGGACGAAGTCTATCAGCGCGACGTGCTGGATTTCCGGCCGGACAAGGATTGACGTGACGGGATCGTTTTCGCTGCAAACCGAAATCGAAACCGAGGCCTTGCGATGCATGGCGCGCGCGATTCCAATCCCGTGTTCATCCCTGCCGCCACGGTCGGAGGCGCGTCCCTATTGAAAAGCAGATGAAATCCGGCGATTGTCTGTGGGATGAGCGTCGCTCCCAAAAATCTCCTCTGGCTTCAGGCCGGCTCCTGCGGCGGCTGCACCATGTCCGTTCTGGAGCACGGCGCGTCGGGGTGGTTTGCAGATCTGAAGACCTTCGGCATTCGCCTCCTCTGGCACCCGAGCGTGAGCGAGGAGAGCGGAGAGGAGGTTCTCGACATTCTCGCGCGGGTCGAAAGCGGCGAGACGCCGCTCGACATTTTCTGCGTCGAAGGCTCGATCCTGCGTGGTCCGAACGGCACCGGCAAGTTCAACCGCCTTTCCGGCTCCGGCCGCACCCTGCTTGACATCGCCCGCAGCCTTGCGGGCAGGGCCGAGGTCTGCGTGGCGGTCGGAACCTGCGCGGCCTATGGCGGCATCCCCGCCGGCGACCCGGACCCGACCGACGCCTGCGGCCTGCATTACGACGGCGCCGAGGCGGGCGGGGCGCTCGGGCGCGACTATCGCTCGCGCAAGGGCCTGCCGGTGATCAATGTCGCGGGCTGCGCGCCTCATCCGGGATGGATCATGGAGACGCTTCAGGCCCTGGCGACCGACGATCTCACGGCCGCCGATCTTGACGCCCTGGGCCGTCCGAAATTCTTCGCCGCCCATCTCGCCCATCATGGCTGCTCGCGCAATGAATTCTATGAATTCAAGGCCAGCGCCCGTGAGTTGTCGGAGCGCGGCTGCATGATGGAGCATCTCGGCTGCAAGGCGACGCAGGCGATTGGCGATTGCAACCAGCGCGCATGGAACGGCGGCGGTTCGTGCACCCACGCGGGCTTCGCGTGCATTTCGTGCACCGCGCCCAATTTCGAGGATGTCCGCAATTTCCACGTTACGCCCAAGATCGCGGGCATTCCGGTCGGCCTGCCGCTCGACATGCCCAAGGCCTGGTTCATGACGCTTGCCGCGCTCTCCAAATCGGCGACGCCCGAGCGGGTGCGGAAAAACGCCGAGGCCGATCGCATCGTCGAAAATCCGAGACGCGGCAAATGACGCGTCTGGTCGTCGGGCCGTTCAACCGCGTCGAAGGCGATCTCGAACTCACCCTCGACATTGCCGAGGGGCGCGTCGCCGAGGCGCGGGTGGCGACCACGCTCTATCGCGGCTTCGAGCAGATTCTGGCCGGCCGGCCCGCCGCCGACGCCTTGACCATCGCGCCCCGCATCTGCGGCATCTGCTCGCTGTCGCAGAGCATGGCGGCGGCGGCGGCTTTGCGCGCGGTCAGCGGCGCGCGGCCGCCGCCCAATGGCGAACTCGCCGCCAATATCGCCCATGCGGCGGAAAATATCGCCGACCACCTGACCCATTTCTATCTGTTCTTCATGCCGGATTTTTGCCGCGCCTGCTACGCGGATGCGGCGTGGTTTCCGGAGGTCGCGGCGCGGTTCAAAGCTGTTTCCGGCGCGGCGGCGCAGGATGTTTTGCCGGCGCGCGCGAGGCTGCTGCACGTCATGGGCCTGGTCGCCGGCAAATGGCCGCATTCTCTGGCGATCCAGCCCGGCGGCGTCACCCGCGCGCTCGACCTCGGCGAGAAGATGCGGCTCATCGCGATCTTCGGCGATTTCCGCGCCTTTCTGGAAAAGACCCTCTTCGCCGCGCCGCTGGAGCAGGTCGCGGCGATCGCGACGCCCGAGCAACTCGATGATTATGCCCAGGGGCAGGGGGATTTCGCCGCCTTCCTGCGGCTGGGGAAAAGCCTGCGGCTTGACGAACTCGGCCGCGTGGCGTTGCCCCTCATCTCTTTCGGCGCCTATCACCGCGCGCAAGGCGCGCTGTTCCCGGCCGGCCTGTTCGATCCGCGCGCGGGCGAGGCGAGGGCGCTGCCGGTCGGCGCCATTGGCGAGGACGTCGCCTTTTCCTTCCTGCACGAGAATTCGGCCGATCCGGCTCAGGCTGTCACCTTGCCCAACGCCGAGCGCGAAAACGCCTATTCCTGGGCCAAGGCGCCGCGCCTTGCCGGCGAGCCCGCCGAAACCGGCGCCGTGGCGCGGCAGGCGGTCGCGGGCGATTCGCTGATCCGCGCCCTGATCGCCAAGGGACGAGGAATTCCGGGCGGAACGCATGTCTTCGTCCGCGTCGTGGCGCGGGTGATGGAGATCGCGCGCCTCGCGCTCGCGGCCGAAGGCTGGGCGCGGGAGTTGCGGCTGAACGAGAGTTTTTCCGAACATGCGCCCGCGCCGGTTCGTGGCGCCGGAATCGGGATGGTCGAGGCCGCGCGTGGCGCGCTCGGTCATTGGCTGAGCGTCGAAAAGGGCTTGATCCAACGCTATCAGATCGTGGCGCCGACGACCTGGAATTTCTCGCCGCGCGACGCGCGGGGGATTCCCGGCCCGCTGGAGCAGGCGCTCGTCGGGGTCGAGACCGGCGCGGCCGGCGCCAAGGCTCCGGCGATCCAGCACGTTGTCCGCTCTTTCGATCCTTGCATGGTCTGCACCGCGCATTGAACCTCGACGTTCTGGCGTTTCGTCCGTCCGCACCCCATTTGCCAGTCTTTCGCCGCGCGCCGGGTCTTTCCCTGCGGCCATGGAGCGCCAAAATGAATTTAGGCCAGATGCATTACCTGCCTCTCGCGCTCCCCTTTTTCGCTCTGCTGATCGGGTCGCTGCTCTTCCTGATCGTCCTGGTGCAGATCGGCGTGTTGAAATACGCCTATACGCGCCTCGGGGTGAGCGCGGGCGCCGCCTATCTGCTGCTGATCGGTTCGCTGGTCGGCAGCTATTTCAACATTCCCATCGGCATATTGCCCGGGCGGGACATCGTGGCGGGGCAGGAGATCAGCTTCTACGGCATGCATTATATGGTGCCGCTCCTCGCGCACAGGCCGGGAACGATCCTCGCGGTCAATGTCGGCGGCGCGGTCATTCCCGGCTTCATGTCGCTCTATCTTCTCTCTCTGCATCGGCTCTGGACGAAGGGGGTCATTGCGACCGCCGTGGTCGCCGCCGTCTGCCACCGCCTTGCCACGCCCGTTCCCGGGCTGGGCGTCGCCTTGCCGGTTTTCGTTCCCGCCGTCGCCACCGCGCTGGTCGCGATTGTTCTGTCACAACGGCAAGCCGCGCCGCTGGCCTATATCGCCGGCAGCCTGGGCGTGCTCATCGGCGCCGATCTCCTCAATCTCGGCAGGCTTCAGGGCCTCGGCGTGCCGGTCGCCTCGATCGGCGGGGCCGGCACGTTCGATGGGATCTATCTGTGTGGGATTCTCGCCGTGCTGCTCGCGAGCCTGTCAGGGCCCCCTGACGACCGGAACGCATTCACTGGACGCTCCCGCGCTTCTTGACGCCTTAGGCGTCGCGGGGTGAGGAAAATTGGCTTCCATCTGGCTGGAAACAAACTTTTCAGTCGGTTCGACGATATTTTTCGCGAAGCCGTCCTGATGTTTTTATAATATATTGAAATAACACGAATAATAAAAATATGCGACCTTCCGTCGCACTTGGCGCCCTTCTTGCCGAAGTCTCCTCAATCGCCCGCCGGATCGGGTCGGGTGAAGAAGGAAAGGACGGGGAGGCGCCGCATGTCCGTAGTCGAGACATTTTACGATGTGATTCGCCGGCAGGGGATTACGCGCCGGAGTTTCACGAAATTCTGCTCGCTCACCGCAGCCAGCATGGGGCTCGGCGCGACCGGCGCGGCCAAGGTCGCGCAGGCTCTGGAGACCAAGCCGCGCGTTCCGGTGATCTGGATGCACGGACTTGAGTGCACCTGCTGCTCGGAAAGCTTCATCCGCTCGGCGCATCCTCTGGTGAAGGATGTCGTGCTGTCGATGATCTCGCTCGATTATGACGACACGATCATGGCGGCGGCGGGCTTCCAGGCCGACGCGATCCTCAAGGAGACCCGGGAAAAGCACAAGGGCAATTACATTCTCGCGGTCGAGGGCAATCCGCCGCTCAATGAAGACGGCATGTTCTGCATCGACGGCGGCCGTCCCTTTGTCGAAAAGCTCAAGGAAATGGCGTCCGACGCGCAGGCGATCATCGCCTGGGGCGCCTGCGCCTCCTGGGGCTGCGTCCAGGCCGCCAAGCCCAATCCGACCCAGGCCACGCCGATCGACAAGGTCATCACCGACAAGCCGATCATCAAGGTGCCGGGCTGCCCGCCGATCGCCGAGGTCATGACCGGCGTCGTCACCTATATCCTGACCTTCGGCCGGCTGCCCGAACTCGACCGCCAGGGCCGGCCGCAGATGTTCTATTCGCAGCGCATCCACGACAAGTGCTATCGCCGCCCGCATTTCGACGCCGGCCAGTTCGTCGAGCAATGGGACGACGAAAACGCCCGTCAGGGCCGCTGCCTCTACAAGATGGGCTGCAAGGGCCCGACCACTTACAACGCCTGCTCCACCGTGCGCTGGAACAATGGCGTGTCCTTCCCGATCCAGTCCGGCCACGGCTGCATAGGCTGTTCCGAGGACGGGTTCTGGGACAAGGGGCCCTTCTACGAGCGGCTCTCCAACATCAAGCAATTCGGCGTCGAGGCCAATGCCGACAAGGTCGGCATCGCGGTCGCCGGCGCGGTGGGCGTGGGCGTCGCCGCCCATGCCGCCGTCACGGCGGTCTCGCGCGTCACGGTCAAGCACGACGACAAGGCGCCGCCGAAGGGCTGAGCGCGGTCGTCAATGCGAAGGCCGGCGGAGGCGATCTCCCCCGTTTCCGCCGGCCGATCGGACGCCCGTCTCGCGACGGGTTCTGTCCGCCGGCCATAACTACGAATTTCGAGGAAATCTCGCATGGGCGTCCAGACACCGAACGGCTTCAATCTCGACACTTCCGGCAAGCGGATCGTCGTCGATCCGGTCACGCGCATCGAAGGCCATATGCGCGTCGAAGTGAATGTCGATTCCGACAATGTCATCCGCAACGCCGTCTCCACCGGCACGATGTGGCGCGGCATCGAGGTCATCCTGCGCGGCCGCGACCCACGCGACGCCTGGGCCTTCACCGAGCGGATCTGCGGCGTCTGCACCGGCACCCACGCGCTGACCTCGGTGCGCGCCGTGGAAGACGCGCTGCAGATCAGGATTCCGGAAAACGCCAATTCGATCCGCAACCTGATGCAGCTCGCTCTGCAGGTGCACGACCATATCGTGCATTTCTATCACCTTCACGCGCTCGACTGGGTCGATGTGGTTTCGGCGCTTTCGGCGGACCCCAAGGCGACCTCGGCGCTGGCGCAGTCGATCTCGCCCTGGCCTTTGTCGTCGCCCGGCTATTTCCGCGATCTGCAGGGCCGGCTCAAGCGCTTCGTCGATTCCGGCCAACTCGGCCCGTTCAAGAACGGCTATTGGGGCAGCAAGGCCTATCGCCTGCCGCCCGAGGCCAATCTGATGGCGGTGGCGCATTATCTCGAAGCGCTCGATTTCCAGAAGGAAATCGTGAAGATCCATACAATCTTCGGCGGCAAGAATCCGCATCCGAACTGGCTGGTCGGCGGCGTGCCGTGCCCGATCAATGTCGATGGCGTGGGCGGCGTCGGCGCGATCAATATGGAGCGCCTGAATTACATCACGGAGATCATCGACCGTTCGATCGAATTCAACGATCAGGTTTATCTGCCCGACGTGGCGGCGATCGGCTCGTTCTACAAGGACTGGCTCTATGGCGGCGGCCTGTCGGGCAAGTCGGTCCTCGCCTATGGCGACGTGCCGGAAAACGCCAATGATTATTCCCCCGCGAACCTCCTGTTGCCGCGCGGCGCGATCATCAACGGCAATCTCAACGAGATTCATCCGGTCGATCATCGCGATCCGAACGAGATCCAGGAATTCGTGACCCATTCCTGGTACAAATACCCCGACGAGACCAAGGGCCTGCACCCGTGGGACGGCGTCACCGACCCGCATTACGAGCTCGGCCCCAACACCAAGGGCACGCGCACCAATATCGAGAGCCTCGACGAGGGCGGCAAATATTCCTGGATCAAGGCGCCGCGCTGGAAGGGCCATGCGATGGAAGTCGGCCCGCTTGCGCGCTGGATCGTCGGCTACGCCCAGGGCAAGCCCGAATTCAAGGAGCCGGTCGACAAGCTGCTCAAGGATCTCGGCCTGCCGACCGCCGCTTTGTTCTCGACGCTTGGCCGCACCGCTGCGCGCGCGCTGGAAAGCCAGTGGGCCGCCTACAAGATGCGGCATTTCCAGAACAAGCTGATCGCCAACATCAAGGCCGGCGACAGCTCGACCGCCAATGTCGACAAGTGGGAGCCGAAAACCTGGCCGTCCGAGGTCAAGGGCGTCGGCTTCACCGAGGCGCCGCGCGGCGCGCTCGCCCACTGGATCAAGATCAAGGATACGAAGATCGAGAATTACCAGGCAGTCGTGCCGACCACCTGGAACGGCTCTCCGCGCGATCCGCAGGGCAATATCGGCGCCTTCGAGGCCTCGCTGATGGACACGCCGATGGCCGACCCGAACCAGCCGGTCGAAATCCTGCGTACGCTCCATTCGTTCGCTCCGTGTCTC
>JAKANG010000013.1 GCA_021812505.1 Pseudomonadota bacterium | reverse complement strand
TCTAGCGGCGCCCCGCCGGAAAAATGTTCCGTCTCGGCGAGGTCGACGGCAATCGCCTCCGCGGAGCGCGTGTCGATGTCGCCGAAGAAGCGCAATGTGAGGTGATAATCCTCGGGCTCGATCCAGCGCGCGCCATGCAGCCCGCCGCGAAAAAACGTGAGCTGCGCCGCGATGTCCGGCGGAATTTCGAAGGCGGTGAACAGTCTGGGCACTTCTGCGTCCGATCAATTGGTCTTCAGGCCGTCCAGCCAAGCCACGACCGTCGGCAGAATGCCCGCGACCATGGTCTCGACGCCCGTGGGATTGGGATGCAAGCCGTCCGGCAATTGCTTGTCGGGATGGCCGGCGACGCCTTCGAGGAAGAAGGGATAGAGCGGCGCCTGATATTTTCGCGCCAGCGAAGCGAAGATCGGCTCGAATTCGGCCGCATAGGGACCGCCGAGATTGGGCGCCGCGCGAATGCCGGCGATCAGGAAGGGGATTTCGCGCGCGCGCAGCCGCGCGAGGATCGCGTCGATGTTTTCCCGCGTCTTTTCCGGGTCGAGGCCGCGCAGCATGTCATTGGCGCCGATTTCGACGATGGCCCCATCTGCGCCGTCGCCGAGCGCCCAGTCGAGCCGCGCCAGCAGTCCGGCGGACGTGTCGCCTGAAACACCCGCGTTGACGATCTCGACGTCAAAGCCCTTGGCCTTGAGGGCCTCCTGCAGAACGGCGGGAAAGGCCTTGTCAGCAGCGAGGCCATAGCCTGCCGTGAGGCTGTCGCCGAGGGCGACGATGCGCAGCGGCCTGGCGTCCGCCGCGCCGCCAAGCGCGAAAAGGAGCGCGAACGCCGCGAAAAAGATTTGGCGAAAACGCCCAAGGCGCCCATATCGGGCGAAGCGGCGTCCGCGCGCGGGCCAGAAATTTTCGGTCGTCATTGCGGCCTTTCCGAAAGACTCTTCATGTCCGATCCCGCCATAAGCCTCGCAAATGTCAATCTTGCCTTGGGAAGTGGGGTGGCTCGGGCGCAAATCCTCCATGATATTTGTCTCGATGTCGCAAAAGGCGAGACCCTCGCTCTGCTTGGACCGTCGGGTTCGGGCAAATCGACCTTGCTCATGGTCATGGCGGGGCTGGAGGCGCCCGACTCGGGTTCGGTTTACGTCGGGGGCCGGTGCATCGACCGGATGGATGAAGACGCGTTGGCCCGGTTTCGCGGCGCCCGGATCGGCGTGGTCTTCCAGGCCTTTCACCTGATCCAAACCCTGACAGCGCTCGAAAATGTCGCCATTCCGCTCGAACTCGCCGGGGAGGCCGGGGCTTTCGAGCGCGCGCGCAAGGCTCTGGCGCAGGTGGGGCTCGATCACAGGCTGCGGCATTATCCGGCGCAAATGTCCGGCGGCGAGCAGCAAAGGGTGGCCTTGGCGCGGGCGCTCGTCGCCAATCCCTCCATCCTGGTCGCGGACGAGCCGACCGGCAATCTCGACCAGGGCGTCGGCGCCGAGATCATGGAGCTGATCTTCGCCCTCAACCGCGCCCATGGCTCGACGCTCGTGTTGGTCACTCACGACGAGGCCCTGGCGAGTCGCTGCCGCCGCATTGTCAGGCTCAGGAACGGCCGGATCGAAAGCGATTCCGCCGCCCTGCAGGATGTCGAACATGCCGGAGCGTGACGTAGCGGTCCGGCGCGGCGCCGCACTCGCGGCGCTGGCGCGCTTTGCTTTGCGCGACCTGCGCGGCGGCTTGCGTTTTTACGGCGTGTTCATCGCCTGCCTGGTTCTAGGCGTCATGGCCATCGTCGGGGTGGACGCGACGGCGCGCGCCTTTCGCGACGGCCTCGCCAAGCAGGGCGCGGTCCTGATCGGCGGCGATCTCGCCTTCAGCCGCGCCTTCGGCGCGCCCTCGGACAAGGAAAAAGCCTTTTTGGCCGCTCGGGGCCGGCTGAGCGAGGTTGTTGCGCTGCGCGCCATGGCCCGGCGCGGTGATGCTCCTAACTCGACCCTGGTGGAGATGAAGGCGGTCGATTCGGCCTATCCGCTGAGCGGCGCGGTGGCGACCGATCCGCCACTTGCTCCGGCAGCCGCTTTTTACGACGCGTTGGCCGAAAAGGATGGCGCCTTCGGCCTTTTTGCCGATCGGTCGCTTGGCGCGCGGTTGAATGTGACGGTCGGCGACAGCGTCGCGATCGGCGACGCCAAATTCAGGCTCCTGGGCTGGCTGGCGAGCGAGCCCGATTCGATGGGCGCCATCGGCTTCGGTCCGCGGGCGATTGTCAGCGACGCCGCGCTCAAGGCGAGCGGCCTGATCATGCCAGGGTCTCTGGCGCGGCTTTCGTTTCGCCTGCGCCTGCCGGCGGAACAATCGAGCGACGCCGCCGTCGCCGCGACGCAGAAGGCCTTTGTCGCAGCTTTTCCTGACTCCGGTTTCGAAATTCGCACCCGCGCCGAACCTTCGCCGCAGCTTTCCCGCACAGTCGAACGCTTCGCCCAATTCCTGTCGCTGATCGGCCTCACCGCTCTGGTTTGCGGCGGGGTCGGGGTCGGCAATTCGATCCGTGGCCTGATCGACCGCAAGCGCAAGACGCTCGCTATCCTCAAGGCGCTGGGGGCGAGCGGCGGCGAGGCCGCGCTTTTCGTGCTCTTTCAGGCATTCGTGGTCGCGGCGGCGAGCGCGCTTGCGGGCGCGGCGCTTGGGCTCGCCGTGCCGAAGATCCTGGCGGCTTCGCTCGGAGCCGCCTTGCCCTTTCCGCTCGCGCCTCGTCTGGACATGCGCGACGCCTTCTCCGGACTATTGTTCGGGCTGCTGACGGCGCTGGCCTTCGCTGCGGCGCCGCTCGACCGCGCCCGCGCCCTGCCCGTGACGACCTTGCTGCGCGAGACGGCCCTGCGTGATTTCGGGCCTCTCCGCCTGCGCGGTCGTCTGGTCGCCACGCTCGCGGCCGCCGCCTTGTTCGGCTTCGCGCTGCTCGTCAGCCCGGACCGGCTTCTCACTGCCGAGTTCGGGCTGGCGGTCGCGCTCAGCTTCACTCTGCTTTATGGCGTGGCGCGGGCCATCATGTTCGTCGCCCGCCGCGCGCCCCATTCGCGCCGCCTTCCCCTGCGTCTCGCCATCGCGAACCTGCATCGGCCCGGCGCGCTGACGCCGTCCTTTCTGGTGTCGCTCGGTCTTGGCGTGACCTTGCTGACCGCGCTCGTCGGCGTCGAACGCAATCTGCGCGCGGAAATAGGCGAATCCCTGCCCAAGGAGTCCCCCAGCTTCTTCTTCTTCGACATCCAGGCCGCGCAGGCGGCGGATTTCGAGACCTTCCTGCGCAAGGAAGCCCCCGACGGCGCGCTGGCGGTCGCTCCCATGCTGCGCGGCCGCATCGTCAAGGTGAACGGCGTTCCCGCCGAAGAGATCAAGGCGACCGACAAGGCCCGCTGGGCGCTGGAGGGCGACCGGGGAATCACCTTTGCGGCGCAGGTTCCGGATGGCTCGCATCTCGTCGATGGCCAATGGTGGCCGGAGCATTACGCTGGTCCGCCGCTGGTTTCGATGGAGAACGGCGTCGCGCAGGGGCTCGGGGTGAAGATCGGCGACACGATCACGGTCAATGTCCTGGGCCGCACGCTGACGGCGCGCGTCGCCAATCTGCGCAAGGTCAACTGGCGCAGCTTCAACATCAATTTCGTGCTGGTCTTTTCGCCCAACGCCTTTGCTGGCGCGCCCTTTTCGCGGCTGATGACCCTCAGCCTGCCGGAACGGCCCGGTCCGTCGCGAGAGGCGGCGCTGCTCGCCGATGCGGCCAGGGCCTTCCCTTCGATCGCGAGCGTGTCGATTCGCGAGACCCTGGCGACGGTCGACGCCCTGCTTGGCAAACTGGCGATCGCCATCCGCTCGGCCGCCTCTCTGGCCCTGGTCGTTTCGGCGCTGGTCCTCGCGGGCGCGCTGGCGGCAGGCCAGAGGGCGCGAATCTATGAGGCGGTCGTGCTCAAGGTTCTCGGCGCGACGCGCGGCCGTCTGCTAGGGGCGCTGGCGCTGGAATTCGCCCTGCTTGGCGCCGCCACCGCCGCCTTCGGCCTGGTTGCCGGAACATTGGCCGCGGCTGTCGTCGCGCATGGCTTGCTCGACATGAGCTTCACGTTTTTTCCCGCTCAGGCCATGGCCGTGGCGATCGGCGCCATCGCCTTCGCCCTGGTCATCGGACTCGCCGGGACCTGGCGAAGCTTGAGCGAAAAGCCGGGCCGCCGCCTGCGCGAAGAATGACGAAAATGTAATGCGGCGCCAAGGTTCCCGCGGCCGGCCGCGCCTTGTCTTTTCGGTGCGCCGCCGTCATATTTGAAAGGCCGCGCCGCCTGCGGATCGTCCGGGGCGGAGTTTACCTGCGGCATTTCGTGAGGAACCCATGTCCAACTTTGACCGCAACGCCGCTCCCTGGAGCCGGGGCTACGCCCGGACGGGCGCCGATGTAGATCAAGGTCTGCGGGCGTTCATGCTCGGCGTCTACAACCACATGTCGATCGGCCTGGCGCTGACCGGCCTGTTTGCGCTCGGCGCGTTCAAACTGGCGGTCGCCGGCGTCCCGACTCCCTATCAGATCGGTTCGGGCCTCTATCTGACCGATTTTGGCGCCGCGATCTACACCAGCCCGCTGCGCTGGGTGATCATGTTCGCCCCGCTCGCCTTCGTCCTGTTCTTCTCCTTCAAGATCAACAGCATGGCGGCGGATACGGCGCGCAATCTGTTTTACGCCTATGCGGCGGTGATGGGCGTCTCGCTCTCGTCGATCCTGCTCATCTACACCGGCGCCTCGGTGTCGCGGGCCTTCTTCATCACGGCGGCGACCTTCGGCGCGCTGAGCCTCTATGGCTACACGACCAAGCGCAGCCTGTCGGCGATGGGCTCCTTCATGATGATGGGCCTGTTCGGCCTGATCATCGCCAGTCTGGTGAACCTGTTCGTGCAGAGCTCGGCCTTCCAGTTCGGCCTGTCGATCCTGACGGTCCTGATCTTCGCCGGCCTGACCGCCTATGACACCCAGGCGATCAAGTCGATGTATCTCGAGTCGGACGGCTATGAGATTGCGACCAAGAAGTCGGTGAACGCCGCGCTGATGCTCTATCTCGACTTCATCAACATCTTCATGGCGCTGGTTCAGCTTACGGGCGACCGCAGGAACTGAGCGACTTCAACTCCGCGTCACGAATGCGCCTGGAAAACCCCGCGGTCAGCGGGGTTTTTCTTCTTGCGAAACAGTGGACGCAATGAGCCGCGCTGGTCGCTCAGGAGAGCTCCGCCGCCGGAAGTTGCGCCACCACCCGCCACGCCGCCTTGGCGGCGCCGTATCGATCATGGCCCAATACACATTCCAGATTGTCCCAATTCATTCGGATCGGCTGGTTTGAAGCGGCGCCCTTGATCCAGGCCGCCGCATATTTCGCGATCAGCTTGAATTGCTCGGGTTCGATCGCATCAAGCCCGAGGTTCAGAAGTTCGGCGAATTTTGCCGCGCTGACGCCTTTCGGCAGCCGCCAGTGACCGGGACTGCCCACGGGGCTGATCAAAGGGCTCATGCGGACGATGCGGCTGACGGTCGTCTCGGGAAGGCCCTTGTTGTATCCGGTCATCGCATGGGCAATGAAGGTGGCCATATCGGGCGGATCATCCAGGATGCTCGTCGCCAGCTTGCCAAGATCCGCCACCAGATTCTGCTTCGGCCGCTTGCGGATATAGATCAGATCCTCTTCGGCTTCCGAGCTGGCTGCGGGTAGGGCGACCGTTCCCGTCCCCAGACTGAGCGCCACCATGTCATTGGGCGCGACGCCGCAATTCGCAGCCTCCACAACCGCCGCCAGCACGGGATTGTTGAGCCCCGTGATTCCACCATCCCAATAGCGGTCGGGCCTGTTCGGAAATTGCGCGGGCGCGTCGAAATAATTGACGGGCGCATTGGTCGAGGCGTGCAACGCCTCGGCGAGCGTCGCGCTTGACGCCCGTCCGACGCCCGCACCCAGTTCAGGGACGCCGCTATCGGCCGAACGAAAAAAGGTCGCGTGGTTGCGATCGTAATCGAAGCCTACGATGAGCACGCGCAAATCTTCTTTCGATCCCTTGCGCCGAAGCCCTGCGGCGGCCTCAGCCAATGTTTTCCCGCCGAACCTCGGCATTAGCCTTTCGATCGCTGGAAATTTTGCGGCCGCATCATATCTGGGTCCCAAACCGGTCATGGCGTGCAGCACTTCGTCGCCGATCTTCGGCGTCGGCGAAAAAAGGGTCCCAAGGATTTTGGCGGATTGAAACAGGCGCCTGATCTTTCCGAGCGTCAGGTTTTCGAGCAATCCACCCAGCACCAGACTGCCGCCCGAATTGGCGGCCACCAGATCGAAATCACCCAGGACGCGGCGTCCTTCGACGTCTTCGCCACCGTAAAGGTCGATCAGCGTCAGGACCTGAATGACGGACCAGACGCCGCCGCCATCGAGAGACAGAATCCGATAGACCATTCGCTTCCGCTCCCGCCGTCCAGCTTCCGACGGAGAAACGCGAGGAGCTGGATGATCGTTCCGCTCTGGGCGCGACGTGGCCTTTGGCGCTCAGGAAGCGAGCGCCCGGCGGAGGAGGCGGCCTTTCTCGTGCTCGATCCCCGAGAGGAGGAGGCAAGGCCCAGCCTTTGCCGCGATCGTCGAAAGCGCGATCCTGTTCAGTGCGCCTCGTCCCAATTGTCCGCCGCGCGCGCTTCGACCAGAAGCGGAACCGAAAGCTGGACGGCGGGCAGGGCGGCCTGCTCCATGACCTTGCGCACCACCTCGATCGTGGCGTCGACCTCCGCGGTCGGCGCCTCGAACACCAGTTCGTCATGGACCTGCAGCAGCATCTGCGCGCTCAAGCGCGCCCGCTCCCGCGCCGCATCCATTCGGATCATGGCGCGGCGGATGATGTCGGCGGCGGCGCCTTGAATTGGGGCGTTGATGGCCGCGCGCTCGTTGAAGGCGCGTTCCGACGCATTGCTCGACGCAATGCGCGGATAATGGCATTTGCGCCCGAAGAGGGTCGTCACATAGCCTTGGTCGCGGCACAGCTTTTTCGTCGCGTCCATATAGGCGCGGATGCCGGGGAAGCGCTCGAAATAGCGCTTGATGAAAGCGCCCGCCTCCTCACGCGAAATGCCGAGCTGGTTGGCGAGGCCGAAGGCTGAAATGCCATAGACGATGCCGAAATTGATCGCTTTGGCGCGGCGCCGGATTTCCGCCGGCATGCCCTCGACTGGAACGCCGAAGATTTCCGACGCGGTCATGGCGTGAATGTCCTTCCCCTCGGCGAAAGCCTGTTTCAGCTGAGGGATGTCGGCAATATGGGCGAGCAGGCGCAGCTCGATCTGGGAATAATCCGCCGAGATCAGCTTGTGGCCGGGGCTGGCGACGAAAGCGCGGCGAATCTTGCGCCCCGCCTCGTTGCGCACCGGAATGTTCTGCAGATTGGGCTCCGACGACGACAGCCGCCCGGTCGAGGTCGCCGCCAGGGCGTAGGACGTGTGAACCCGGCCGGTGCGCGGATGGACGAAGCGCGGCAGCGCCTCGGCATAGGTCGAGCGCAGCTTCTGCACCTGGCGCCAGTCCAAAACCCGCGCCGCCAGTTCGTTGCCCTGCTCCGCAAGGTCGTCCAGGACGCTGGCCGAGGTCGACCAGGCGCCCGTCGCGGTCTTCTTGCCGCCGGGCAGGCCGAATTTGCCGAATAATATGTCGCCCAATTGCTTCGGCGAGCCGGGATTGAAGTTTTCGCCCGCGAACTCCTGAATCTCTGCCTCCAGCCGCGCCATGTCCTGCGCGAATTCGCCAGACAGCCGCGACAGGATCGAGCGATCGACGCAGATCCCGCGCCGCTCCATGCGGGCCAGAACGAGCGGCAGCGGCCGCTCCAGCGTCTCATAGACCGTGCTCATGCCCTCGGCGGTCAGGCGCGGCTGCAGCACGTCCCAGAGGCGCAGGGTGACGTCGGCGTCCTCGGCGGAATATTCCGTCGCCTTGTCGAGCGGGACGCGGGCGAAGCCAATGAAGCTCTTGCCCTGTCCCGCGACCTCGCTGAAGGCGATCGGCTTGTGCCCGAGATATTTGGCCGAAAGCTCGTCCATGCCATGGCCATTCAGCCCGGCGTCGAGCGTGTAGGACGCCAGCATCGTGTCCTCAACCGGCGCGACCTCGATCCCATGTTGGGCGAGCACCAGCCAGTCATATTTGACGTTCTGGGCAATCTTGATCACCGAGGGGGCGGTCAGCAGCGGCCTGAGCCGCTCGAGGGTCTCGCGCAGGGGGAGTTGGCCCGGCGCCAGGTCGCCGCCGCCAAAAAGGTCTTCCGCCCCCGGCGCCCGGTGTCCGAGCGGGACATAGCAGGCGTGGCTGGGCGCGAGCGCCAGCGAGACGCCGACGAGATTGGCCTGCATCGGGTCGAGCGAATCGGTTTCGGTGTCGAAACAGACCCGCCCCGCGGCGAAGGCCTGTTCGATCCAGCTGTCCAGCTCCGGCAAGGAGGCAATGCAGACATATTGGCTGCGATCGACCGGCGTGGTCATGCCGGCGTCCGCGCGCGCCTTGGCCAGAGCGGCGGGCGTGAGAGCCGGCGCCTCGTCGCGCGGCGCCTGGTCTTCCTTCGAAGCTTCGGCTTTCGGGGCCGCGGCCTCGCCATTGCGGCCTCGCCAGCCCTTCGCGCCGACGAAGGCGGAATCGGGGTCGATCGCCGATACGTCGACGTCGAACAATTCGCCGACGCGGCGGGTGATGGTGGTGAACTCCATCGCCTTGAGAAAGGCGACGAGCGTCTTGCCGTCCGGCGCATGCAGGCGCAGGTCGCCGAGCGGCGTCACGATTTTCACATCGTCGACAAGCCGCACCAGTTTCTTGGACAGGCGAACCTTTTCGATCACGTCCGGACTTGTCAGTGTTTCGCGCCGCTTGTTTTGCTTGATCTCCCCGGCGCGGGCGATCAGCGTATCGAGATCGCCATATTCATTGATGAGTTGCGCCGCGGTCTTGACGCCGATCCCCGGCGCGCCGGGGACATTGTCAGTCGAATCGCCGGCGAGCGCCTGGATGTCCACCACTTTTTCCGGCGGGGCGCCGAAATAGGCGATGACTTCCTCGCGGCCGATTTTCCGTTCGTCGCGCTCGCCCGAGGCGGGGTCATACATCGAGACGCCGGGGCGGATGAGTTGCATCAGATCCTTGTCGGCGGAAATGATGGTGACGTCGGCGCCGGCTTCCGTCGCCTGTTTCGCGTAAGTTGCGATCAGGTCGTCGGCCTCGTAGACGTCCTGCTCGACGGGCTCGAGCCCGAAGGCGCGCACCGCCTCGCGGAACAAGGGAAATTGCGGGATCAGATCGTCCGGCGGTTCGGAGCGGTTCGCCTTGTAGGCGGGATAGATTTCCTTGCGAAAGGAATTCTCGCTCTTGTCGAAAATAATCGCCAGATGGGTCGGCCGTACGCCTGCGGCGCCGTCGCGGACAAATTGCAGCAGCTTGGCGCAAAAGAGCCGCACCGCGCCGGTGGGAAGGCGGTCGGCGCGATAATTATATTTCTGGTCCTGGCGGATCGACTGGAAATAGGCGCGAAAGATGAAGTTCGAGCCGTCGACGAGAAAGACGTGGTCGCCGGGAGCGAGAGGACGGGAAGCGTCGGTCATGCTTTTCATTTCGAGGGGAGCGGCCGCATGCGAGCGACGAAACGTCTTTATACGTCAAGCCCGGCGGCCGCCCAAGGGGCCAAGGGGCCGCCGGACTGGCTCGGGCCCGCAAAATTGTTTTGCCGAAGCGCGGCCCATCCGCTAAACAGGTCGCGAAGCACCCGTAGCTCAGCTGGATAGAGCGCTGCCCTCCGAAGGCAGAGGCCAGGGGTTCGAATCCCTTCGGGTGCGCCATTTTTTCGTAAGAGACGTAATA
>JAKANG010000012.1 GCA_021812505.1 Pseudomonadota bacterium | reverse complement strand
GCCGCCCATGGCCCGAGGAGGTCCTGCGTCCGGCCGCCCTGCCCTGCGGTTCGGCCGGCGCCGCCGAAAAATCGGCCTCCGCCTCCTCGGCGAGGCGTTTGCCCAGCTGCTCCCTGAGCACGCGCGGCTTGATCGCCTCGACGGCGCCCTCCGGCAGGTCGCCGAGCTGGAAGGGGCCGAAGCTGATGCGGATCAGCCGGTTGACGGCGAGGCCGAGCGCGGCGAGGACGTTCTTGACCTCGCGGTTCTTGCCCTCGCGCAGGCCCACCTCGAGCCAGACATTGGAGCCCTGGTCGCGCTCGAGCGTCGCCTCGATCGGGCCGTAGCGCACGCCATCGATCTCGATACCCGCCTTGAGGGCGTCGAGCTGCGGCTGGGTGATGGTGCCGTGCGCCCGCACCCGGTATTTCCTGAGCCAGCCGGTCGCCGGCAGCTCGAGCACGCGCTTGAGACCGCCGTCATTGGTCAGGAGCAGCAACCCCTCGGTGTTGATGTCGAGCCGCCCGACCGACATCAGGCGCGGCAGGTGCGGATTCTTCTCCGCGAGGAAATCGAAGACGGTTGCCCGGCCCTCCGGATCGCGGTCGGTCGTCACCAGCCCGCGCGGCTTGTGGAACAGGAACAGGCGCGTGCGCTCGCGCGCGGAGAGGGGTTTGCCGTCCACCGTGACTTTGTCTTTTTCCGTGACGTTGCGCGCCGCGCTGGCCAAAACCTGGCCATTGATCGCCACGCGCCCTTGCGCGATCCAGCTCTCGGCGTCGCGGCGCGAGCAAAGTCCCGCGCGCGCCATCACCTTGGCGATGCGCTCGCCCTCATGGGCTTTCACCTCGGGCTTTTTCGCCGGCGCACGTTTCGCTGCCGGCTTGCGGAAGGGCTTTTTGTCTCTGTCGTTTTTCATGCCGGTCTGATAGCAGAGGCGCGAAATTTTTGCGAAATGATTTGCGCCATGCCCGCGACTCCAGATGACACAAGACCGGACCCCTGGGAGCGCGCTTTCAATGAGGCGCGGGCCGCCGCGGCGCGCGGCGAGGCGCCGGTCGGCGCCTGCGTGGTGAAAAACGGCGAAATTCTCAGCTCGGCCGGCAACCGCACGATCGCCGACCATGACCCGACCGCCCACGCCGAAATCATCGCGATCCGGGAGGCGGCCAAAAAAATCGGCGACGAGCGGCTGGTTGGCTGCGATCTTTACGTGACGCTGGAGCCCTGCGCCATGTGCGCCG
Organism: Pseudomonadota bacterium; assembly: GCA_021812505.1. The sequence goes on along the minus strand of JAKANG010000012.1, from coordinate 8,853 downwards.
GGGCGATGTCCTTCGCCCGCATCCGCCGGCTTTATTTCGCGGCCGAGGACGAAAAGGGCGGCGCGGTGGAAAATGGCCCGCGCTTTTTTTCGCAAAAGACCTGCCACCATCGCCCGGATGTCTATGGCGGCATCCGCGCCGTTGAGGCCGCCGACCTGCTGCGCGATTTCTTCAAGGCGCGACGGTGACGACGCTGGGATCCATGCGATATAACGCGCGTCGCACTTGCGGGAGCTTCGGGGGAAAATGACGGACTTGGGCCTGGGGGCTTCGGCTTTCGAACAGCATCCCTTTCGCGCGCGTATCCTGGGAGAGCTTCATGCGCGCCCCACGCGTCCGCAGGAGGCGCCGGCGCGCATTCTGCATTTCGCCTTTCTGATCGATTCCGCCCGCGGCGAAGCCGACCGGGCCGCCGTCACCAATTTATGCGTCGAGCGCGGCCTGACCGGCCCTGACGCGCAGACCCGCCAGTTCCGAGTCGAATTGCAGGGCGCGGCCCTGGTCTGGGAGCGCCATGGCGAATTCGTCACCCATAGCTGGGAATTCGCGAGCTCCGAGGCCGGGGAGGCCTTTTCGCCGTCGCCCGACGCCTTGATGCGGACGATCCGCATGCTGCCGCAGCCGGGTCCCCTGCTGGTCGCCGTCGATCTCCACATGCTCGCCGGCGACCGCGATCCGGCGCGGATCGCTTCCCTTTTCGGGCCATTGCAGGCGGCGGTCAGCGAAGCCAATTCCGGCCGCGCGCTGATCGCCAGCGATTTCGCCCCCGACACCTTCGGTTTCGTGCGCATTTTCGTCGCCAACCGGTCCATGCCGCCGATGTCCGCCGGGCGGCTGACGCAAAGACTGCTGGAAATCGAGACCTATCGCACCCTTGCGCTGATGGGCCTGCCGGAAGCCCAGAACCTCGCGCCGTCCATCCGCCGCATCGAGCACGAATTGCCGCGCCTGCTCGACGCCATGACCCAGGCGACTGGCGTCGAACAGAACCGCGCCTTGCTCGACGCGCTCACCGGCCTGGCGTCGGAGCTGGAGGTGGGAGCGGCGGCGAGCCTCTATCGTTTCGGAGCCACCCGCGCCTATGACGAACTGGTGCGCGAGCGGCTCGAAGCGATTGCCGAAACCCGCCTCGCCGATTATCCGAGCTGGAACGGCTTTCTCGCCCGCCGCCTTCAGCCGGCCATGCGCACCTGCCGCAACACCGAGGAGCGCCAGGCCGATCTCTCGCGAAAACTGGCGCGCGCCGCCCAACTCTTGCGGACGCGGGTCGATACCGAGGTCGAGGCGCAGAACAGCGATCTTTTGCGCCAGATGGGCGAGCGCGTGCAGTTGCAGTTGCGCTTGCAGCAGACGGTGGAAGGGCTTTCGGTCGCGGCGATCACCTATTACATCGCCAGCGTCGTCCATCATGTGCTGGAAGGCGCGAAGGAGGCCGGCGTCCACGTCGAGCCGAGCAAGGACACGGCGATCGCCATTCCCTTCATCGCCGCCTTCGTCGCCTGGACGGTCTGGCGCATCCGGCGCAGACATCACGGCGATTGAAATCCTGCGGAGCAGCCATCACTCCTCGCGCCAGACGAACAGCGAGCTGAGGGCGTAGTTCCACACAGAGCCCATGAGCACGCCGGCGAGCGCCGAAAGCGAGACCTCGGGATAGAGGCGATAGAGCCAGGCGGCGACGCCGACATTGGCGGCCGCGCCGATACTGCAGACGACATAGAAATACAGCAGGCCGCGCAGCACGGGCCAGAAGCCCCTCAGCTTGGCGTCGCGATAGGTGATCGTGTTGTTGATGTAAAAATTGCTGGTCATCGCCACGACCACGGCGATGCTCTGGGCGACGGTAAAGCCTATCGGCAGCAGGGCCAGGGCCAGGTTGACCGTGGCGAGATGCACGGCGACGCCGCTCATGCCTACGAGAGCGAAAAAGATGAAGCGCACCGGAATGCGCCCGCCGCTGATCTTGTTCAGCATCAGCCCGAGAAAATCGAGGCCGACCTTGATATCGAATTTGGATTCGCCCGCCAGCCGTTCCCGGAACGAATAGCCGATCTCCTCGATCGTCAGATCCTGTTTCGCCGAGGCGACGATATCCGCAAGGATCTTGAAGCCGGTAGGCGCGAGATCGGGCGCGCAATCCTCGACGATCTGGCGCCTGAGCATGAAAAATCCGCTCATGATGTCGGAAAAGTCGGCGCGCAAGGCGTCCTTGGCGATACGGATGGCGAGCCGGCTGATGGCGGCGCGGCGCGGCGAAAAGCCGGTTTCCGCCGAGCCGCCTGCGACATGGCGGCTGCCGACGACGAGATCGGCGCCCTCGCGGATCTTCTGCAGCATTTTCGGCAGGATGCGTTCGTCATGCTGAAGGTCGGCGTCCATCACCGCGACCACCGGCGCGCTGGAGGCGAGCATGCCCTCGATGCAGGCGCCGGCGAGGCCGCGCCGATTGACGCGGCGCAGGCAGCGCATGCGCGGGTCCTCGCGGGCCATTTCCTTGGCGAGCGCCGCCGTGCCGTCGGGGCTGTCGTCGTCCACGACGATCATTTCCCAGGCGACGCCGGACAGCGCGGCGTCCACGCGGCGAAAAAGTTCGCGCAGATTGCCGCTTTCGTTGAAGGTGGGAATGACCAGGGTGAGTTCGACGGCCACGGACGGAAATTTCCTTTCGAGCGGCAAATCTGTTAGCTGCAAAGCCTTGCCAAGTACAGCTAGCCTTCTGGCCTTGGTGAACACAGGCGCGTCCTTAAGCGAGAGGCGCGCGAGCCTGGTTAAAAAATCGACGCCGGAAGAATCGATCGCCCGCATGAACCAAAGCCTGCCGAAAGGGGATGAAGCCGCGCGGCGCGCGCGCTGGACCGCCGAGGGGCGGACTCTTGCGCTGATCGGGGTTGTCCTGGCGCTGCGATTCGCATTCGCCGCCGCGACCGGCCTCGGGATTGACGAATCCTATACGGTCGCGACCAGCCGCGTCCTGACGCTCAGCACATTCGACCATCCGCCGCTCGCCTGGTGGATGTCTCATTTCGCCGCGAAGTTTTTGGGCGAAAGCCCGCTGGCGCTGCGCGCGCCCTTCGTGCTGATTTCCGGCGGCACGAGTTGGCTGATGTTTGCGCTGACGCGGCGGCTCTTTTCCGCGGAGGCCGGCTTTTACGCGGCCCTGACCCTGGCGCTCTCGCCCGCGCTCGGCGTCGCCGACGCGGTATGGATTCTGCCCGACGCGCCCTTGCTTCCGGCCATGCTGGCCTGCGCCATTTTTCTCGCGCGGGTTTTTTTCGCGGACGACCGGCGAAAGGCGCCGCGCGACTGGCTGCTGGCCGGGTTCTTCGCCGGGCTCGCCATGCTGTCAAAATATCATGGCGTCCTGCTGTTCGCCGGAGCCGGGCTGTTCGTGCTGCTCAGCCCTCGCCAGAGGTTCTGGCTGGCGACGCCCTGGCCGTGGCTCGCGGGCCTCGTCGCTCTGATCGTTTTTTCGCCGGTTCTGATCTGGAACGCCCAGCATCACTGGGTCTCTTTCGTGTTCCAAGGCGGGCGTTCGGGGGCGCCGCATCTCCGGCTCCTCGCGCCGTTCGCCCTGATCGGTCTGCAATCGCTTTTTCTCGCGCCATGGATTTTCTTTCCGCTGGCGGCTCTGTTCCTGCGAACGCTTTGGCGCGGGCCGTCGCGGGAGCGCGACTTTTTCCTCGCCTGCCTCGGCGCCTTTCCCATCGTGCTGTTCACACTGGTCGCGCTGTGGTCCAGCCACCGCGTCCTGCCGCATTGGGCGGCGCCAGGCTATCTGATGATCTTTCCGCTGCTCGGGCGGGAGATCGCAGCGCTTATACAGACCGGGGCCCAGTGGCCAGGCAAGGCGCTGGCCGCCGCCAGCGCTTTCACTCTGCTTTTGGCCGGCGCGGTCGTCGCCCTGCCGCATCTGCCTCTGAAATCGCTCGCCGGAAAGCGCGATCCCCTGATCGAAGCGCTGCGCTGGGACGATTTTTCGCGCGCGCTCGAAAAAAACGAATGGCGCAAGGCGGGCATGTTCATCGCGGCGACGCGCTGGTTCGAAGCCGGCAAGCTCGATGTCGCCTTGCGGGGCGGCCTCCCGGTGCTCTGCCTGTCCGACGACCCGCGCGGCTTCGGACTCATCCGCGATCCAAAAGATTTCGTCGGCCGCGACGCGCTGATCGTCGGGCAGAATCTGTCGCCGGCTGAAGCCCGGGCGCGATTTGGAAAATATTTCGATTCGATCGAGCCGCTCGCGCCGGTGGACATCATGGCCGGGGCCGAGCCGGCGATCGTGCTCGACGTTTTCCGCGCGACCCGGTTCCACGATCCGGCGCCGGAATTTTCGCTCCAGCCTCCGTCTCTTGCAAAAACGTCGTCCCGGCCCCAGTTCAGGAACTGACGATTCTCCGCGCCCGCCCAAAGCGGGGCGGGACGCCGCGTCCGGAGGCAGAATGACCGCGAGCACGCATTTCCTGCGCGAAACCTCTTATCGGGCCCTGCCGCCCGAATTTTTCGCGGCGGCGCCCGTTTCGCCGCCGCCGGCGCCGCAATGGGTGGTGTTCAACGGCGCGCTGGCGGCCGAACTCGGCCTGCCCGAAGGCGCGGCGACGCCGGAACTGCTGGAATGGCTGTCCGGCGGCGCGCCGCCCCAGGGACGCGAGAACATCGCGCTGGCTTATGCCGGCCACCAGTTCGGGCAGTGGAATCCCGCAATGGGCGACGGCCGGGCCGCGATCGCCGGCGAAATCGCCGCGCCCGACGGCGCGGTCTATGACGTCCATCTCAAGGGCTCCGGCCCGACCAAATTCGCCCGCCGCGGCGACGGTCGCGCCACTTTGTCGTCCATGCTGCGCGAATATATCGTCAGCGAGGCCATGGCGGGTTTGAGGATTCCGACCACCCGCGCGCTGGCCGTGGTCGCCACCGGGGCGCCCGTCTATCGCGAGACGCCTCAGCCCGGCGCCGTGCTGACAAGGATCGCGCGCAGCCATGTGCGGGTCGGCACGTTCCAATATGCCGCCAACGAGGACGCCCGCCGCGACCAGGGCCCGCTGCTCACCAAAGCGCTCGCCGATCATTGCATCGCGCGGCTCTATCCCGAATTTTCCGGCCAGCCCGACCGCTATCTCCGCCTTTATGCGGAAGTCGTGGCGCGGCAGGCGCGGCTGGTCGCGCAATGGATGGCCGTCGGCTTCATCCATGGGGTGATGAACACCGACAATATGTCGGTGTCCGGCGAGACCATCGATTTCGGCCCCTGCGCCTTCATGGACTCGTTCAACCGCCGGCAGGTCTATTCCTCGATCGACAACGACGGACGCTACGCCTTCAATCGCCAGGCGCCGATCGCCGCGTGGAATCTGGCTCGCCTCGCGGAATGCCTACTGCCCCTTTTCGACGCCGACGCGGATGTGGCGTTGATCCGCGCGGAAGAAATGCTGGAGTCGTTCCGACCGGCCTATGGCGCGGCTCTAGCCGAAGGGCTGGAGCGCAAGCTCGGCCTAAAATCCGGCGATCCCGCCAACGAGGCCTTCATAGCCGGCCTGTGGCGGCTGCTGGACGGCTCGAACGCCGATTTCACCTTGTTCTTCCGCCGCCTGACCCGGGTCGCCGGCGGCGCCGGGGACGCGGACTTTCTGGATCTTTTCGCGCAGGCCGACGCCATGACGCGGGAGGATGCGGCCCGGTTCCTAAGCGACTGGCGCGGCCTGACGGCGGGCGAGGATTTTTCCGCGCGCCTCGAATTGATGCGGGCGGCCAATCCGATCGTCATTCCCCGCAATCACCGCGTCGAACAGGCGCTCGCCGCCGCCAACCAGGGCGATCTCCAGCCCATGCAGCGCCTGTGCGCGGCGGTGAAAAACCCCTTCCGAGAGCCTGCGGCGCCGGAAAATCCAGAGGACGACCTCGAGGCGCCGCCGCGCCCCGAGGAGATTGTTCAGGCGACCTTTTGCGGCACCTAAGCCGCGAGAGTGCGACAGGTTGCGAAAAGCCTATCCCCGTTTCAACTCCGGATGGATCGTCTTCTCGATGATGTTCATGTCGCGGCCGATGACATGCTCGGTCGAGCCGACGATCAGCGGGTCCGGCGGCCTCACGATGGAGAGGTCCTTGTTGGGATAGGGCAGGGACCACAGAAAGTGGCTCATGCAGTTCAGCCGCGCACGCTTTTTGTCGTCGGCCTTGATGATGGTCCAGGGCGCGTCGGCGGTGTCGGTATAGAAGAACATCGCCTCCTTGGCCTCGGTATATTCATCCCACTTTTCAAGCGAGGCCAGGTCGATCGGCGACAGCTTCCATTGCTTGAGCGGATCGATCTTGCGCGCCTCGAAACGGCGGCGCTGCTCCTCGCGCGACACCGAGAACCAATATTTGAACAGGCGGATGCCCGCGCGCGCCAGCATGCGTTCGACTTCGGGGCACTGGCGCATGAATTCGAGATATTCATTGGGCGTGCAGAAGCCCATCACCCGCTCGACGCCGGCGCGATTGTACCAGGAGCGGTCGAACAGGCAGAGTTCGCCGGCCGAAGGCAATTGCGAAATATAGCGCTGGAAGAACCATTGCGTGCGTTCGCGCTCGGTCGGCTTCTGTAGCGCCACCACGCGGGCGGTGCGCGGGTTCATGTGCTCCATGTAGCGCTTGATCGTGCCGCCCTTGCCGGCCGCGTCGCGGCCCTCGAACAGCATGACGATCTTTTCGCCGCTCTGCTCGACCCAGCGCTGCGCCTTGAGCAGTTCCTGCTGCAATTTCAGCATGTTCGCTTCGTAAGGCCGGGTGCGCATGCGCGCGGCGTAAGGATACTCGCCGGTCTCGAACACGCGGCGGATCGCGGCGGGATCATGCCGCATCTGGGCGATATGATGCTGGGGCGAATCGTCTGGCGCGGGCTGTGCGACCGCCGTCCCCTCGCCATTGGTCGCGCGCTTCGGCGCGGCTTTAGGCTTTTCCTCGCGCGGCGGCGAAGAATTGCTGTCGTGAGAGGCGCCGTTCTTCCTGGCTGGTTCAACGAGTTGAGACAATCGCGAGTCCTCCCCCGGGACCGTAAAAATCACCCCCCGCTCGCCGAAGCGAGCCGGCAATGACGCCAAGCTAACGGATTAAGTCGTCCCGCGCCATGATCCGGCGCAAGGCGCCGGGTCGCCCGGCGCGGGATCAGGCGCCCGCCTTAAGTAATTTATATTGGATCGCGTCGAGCAACGCCTGGAAGGAGGCGTCGATGAGATTGGCCGAGACGCCCACCGTGGTCCAGGTTTCCCCGCCGTCGCCGCGCGCTTTGTCGCCGAACTCGATCAATACGCGGGTCACGGCGTCGGCGCCGCCCTGGAAGACGCGCACTTTGAAGTCGAGCAGTTCGATGCCGTCGATGATCGACTGATATTTCCCGAGGTCCTTGCACAGGGCGCCGTAAAGCGCATCGACCGGACCGCTGCCCTCGGCGGCCGAGATCAGGGTCTGGCCGTCGATGGTGACCCGCACCGTCGCCTCCGAAAAGGTCTCCAGCTCGCCTTGGGCGTTGTGCCGGCGCTCGACATCGACGCGGAAGCGATCGACCTCGAAAAAGTCGGGCACATGACCGAGCACCCGGCGCGCAAGAAGTTCGAAACTGGCGTCGGCGCCTTCATAGGCGTAGCCTTGCGCTTCCTTGTCCTTGACGGCGTTCAGCAGCCGGGCGACGCGAACGTCGTCCTTGGCCACCGGCACGCCTAGCCGCTCCAGTTCGGCGAGGATGTTCGACTTGCCGGCCTGGTCCGAGACCAGAACCCGGCGCGCGTTGCCGACGCTTTCGGGCGGCACATGCTCATAGGTGCGCGGGTCCTTCATCACGGCCGAGGCGTGGATGCCCGCCTTGGTGGCGAAGGCCGAGGCCCCGACATAGGGCGCGTGGCGGTTGGGCGCGCGGTTGAGGATTTCGTCGAGCGCGTGGCTGATCTTGGTCAGGCCGCGCAGGCTTTCCGCGCTCACGCCGATCTCGAATTTCTCCGAGAAGTCGGGCTTCAACATGAGAGTCGGGATGATCGAACACAGATTGGCGTTGCCGCAGCGCTCGCCGAGCCCGTTGAGCGTGCCGTGAATCTGCCGCGCCCCGGCGCGTACGGCGGCCAGCGAATTGGCCACCGCCTGATCGGTGTCGTTATGGGCGTGGATGGCGAGATGGTCGCCGGGCACATGGACCGAGACGGCGCGCACGATTTGCTCGACCTCGTGCGGCATCGTCCCGCCATTGGTGTCGCACAGGGCGATCCAGCGCGCTCCGGCCTCATAGCCGGCGCGGGCGCAGGCGAGGGCGTAATCGGGATTGTCCTTGTAGCCGTCGAAGAAATGCTCGCAGTCGAGGATGACCTCGCGCCCCGCTGCGACCGCGACCTTGACGCTGTCGGTCACGCCGGCGAGATTTTCCTCCAGAGTGCTGCCCAGCGCCACCCGCACCTGAAAATCCCAAGCTTTGGCGACGAAGACGATGGCGTCGGCGGCGCTGTCGAGCAGAGCCGCGATGCCCGGATCGTTGGCGGCCGAGCGCCCCGGGCGCCGAGTCATGCCGAAGGCGGCGAAACGCGCCTTCTTCGTCGGCTTTCTGGCGAAGAACTCGGTGTCGAGCGGATTGGCGCCGGGATAGCCGCCTTCGATATAATCGACGCCGAGCGCGTCGAGCAGCGCGGCGATCTGCTTCTTGTCGTCGAGCGAAAAATCGACGCCGGTGGTCTGGGCGCCGTCGCGAAGGGTGGTGTCGAAAAGCGTGACTCGTTCACGGCTCATGGCGTCTTCTCGCTGGCGGAGAGTTTCTTGATCATGGTGGTGTTGCCCAGAACCTCGTCACCCAGGAAAACCATGTTGCGCTTCTGCGCCGCATAATTCCGCGCGGCGAAA
>JAKANG010000488.1 GCA_021812505.1 Pseudomonadota bacterium | reverse complement strand
GAACGCGGGCGCAACTCGCGGCGATGAAGGCCACGCCGCTGCTCGATCTCGGACTTCGCCTCGGCGAGGGCACCGGCGCGGCGCTGGCTTTTCCGCTGATCAGCGCCGCCTGCGCCTTCCTGAACGAAATGGCGAGCTTCGATTCCGCCGGCGTCTCGGAAAAGCTATGATCGCGCGCGAGATCGGCTCTTTTTTCGCGGCCCTGCGTTTCCTGACGCGCCTTCCGGGGCCGCGAGGACTCGGGGCCGGCGCCGATGGGCTCGAAGGCTCGGCGCTTTATTTCCCGCTGGTCGGCGTTTTGGTCGGCGCCATCGGCGCGGCGGTCGCGCTGCCGGCGGCAACATTCTGGCCGCATAACGTCGCGATATTGTTGAGCATGGGCGCGACAATCGTCGTCACCGGGGCGTTTCATGAAGACGGGCTTGCCGACGCCGCCGATGGATTTGGCGGCGGCTGGACCCGCGAGGACATATTGCGGATCATGAAGGACTCGCGCGTCGGCCCGTTCGGCGTCGTCGGCCTTGTTCTCGTATTGCTGACCAAATTTGCGCTGCTGGATTCCGTCGCCTCGCCCGGCCGACTGGCGGCGCTGATGATCTCCGGCCACGCCGCCTCGCGTCTGGCCCCAGTCATATTGATTTACACCCTTGATTATGCACGCGACGACGCCGGCAAGGCGAAGGCGGTCGCGAACAGGAGAACATCGGGCCGGCTGGCCCTGGCCGGCCTTTTCGGCTGCGCGCCGAGCCTGGCGCTGCGTCCGGGGACGGCTCTTGCGGCTCTGGCGTTCTGTCTCGGTTTTGCGGCCTTGGCCGGGAGATTTTTCAACAGGCGGCTCGGGGGCTATACCGGCGATTGCCTCGGCGCGACGCAGCAGATTACTGAAGTCGCCTTCTATCTTGGCGCGACATGCGGCGCCTTTTCCTGATCCGCCATCCCAGGCCCGCTGTGGCCCCCGGACTGTGTCATGGCCGTTCGGATATCGGCCTGGCGCGGCCCGCCGAAGAGGAGGCGGACCGTCTGCGCCGCCTGCTTCCCGCGAACGCCGCGCTTTTCTCCAGTCCCCTGCGCCGGTGCAGCCTGCTGGCCGAGGCCCTCTGTCCGGCGGCGCGTTTCGACGACCGCTTGCGGGAAATGGATTTCGGCGATTGGGAATTGAAGCCATGGAGTGAAATCGACCGCAACCTTCTCGACGCCTGGGCGCGGGATCCTTTGACGTTCACGCCTCCAGGCGGTGAAAGCGCGCAAGACCTCCGCGCCCGCGTCGCCGCCTTTTTCGACGACGTCAAACGCCAACAGCGGCGGGAGGTCATTGTTCTGGCGCATGGCGGCGTCCTGCGGGCGGCCGCGTCGGTTCTAACTGGCGCATCCGACTGGCTGACCCTGTCTTTCGATTTCGGCGCGGTCAGCCTCGTCGAGAACGGCGCGCTGATTTGGGCCAACAGGCGCTGACCGCCTGCAATCGCGCTTCCTGGCGGGGAACTCGCGCCCGGCGTCGTCGAGCTCGCCGGATTGATAGCGGCGTGGAACGAGGCCGAAACACGCCCCGATGTCGCGCGATCGCCCGAAGCGTTCCGGATCGTCGACCGCCGCCGCGAAAGCGAGCGCCGTCAATTGGCCGACGCCGGGAATGGTCATGAGCCGACGGCGCGCATCGGAAGCCCTCGCCATCTTGCGAATGTCTGCATCGATCGCGTCCACCGCCGCCGTGACGGCCGCACGCGCCGCGACGAGACCGCGCATTTTCGACCATCGCTTGCCTGAAGCGCTTGTTCAATGAACGCGGGGGCTCAACGAGCGAGGAAGCCGGACGCCGAACGCGACGGACCGACCGCGGATCTGGCTTTCCAGCGTGATGCGCTGATCTTCGGTCGGAAAGCGACCTTGCCATCGAGGCCAAAGCCAACGAGGTGAAAGACTTCCTTGCCCTCATCGATCATTCGTCGAGCGAGGGGCGACATTCGAATGGTTGGTTATGAGAACAACGAAGCCAAATAGAAGGCCGCGCTGGCGGCCACGCCGCCGACAAGAGCGGTCTGGACCGCCGCTTTTACAACATTGACGCCGGTGAGCCGCCCCTTGACGGCGCCGAAAGCCAACAAAGCGGCGCCTGTGCAAAGGATCGATGCACGCAGGGCCGATTGGAGGTCTGGGGCGAGCATATAGGGCAGGAGCGGAATCAGACCGCCCACAAAATAGGATCCGGCGATCGTTGTTGCGCTGATCGGAGCCCGCTTCGGGTCTGGCCTTTCAAGTCCGAGTTCGAACTTCATCATGAAGTCGATCCAACGCTTGTCGTCCGCGGCGATGGCGTTGACGACCGTATCGAGCGACGCGCCGGAGAGCCCGTAGCCGGCGAATATTTCGCGGACTTCTGCCAATTCCTGCTTACGCATATGGACGATCTCGTTGGCTTCGCGCTGCTCTTCAGAGGCAAAATGCTCCTGGTCGGTGCGCGCGGCGAGATAGCCCCAAAGGCCCATTGCGATGGCGCCGGCGATG
>JAKANG010000487.1 GCA_021812505.1 Pseudomonadota bacterium | reverse complement strand
GATGCCATAGACCATGGCGAGGCCGAGTCCGGTGCCCTTGCCGAATTCCTTGGTCGTGAAGAAGGGATCGAAAATCTTGTCGCGGATGTCGGCCGGGATGCCGGTGCCGGTGTCCTCGACCTCGATCACGACATAATCGGCGGGGGGAAGCAATTTCTCTCCATAGGCCGCGCATTCGTCGGCCGCGACATTCCTGGTGCGCAGATAGATCTTGCCGCCGTCCGGCATGGCGTCGCGGGCGTTGACGATCAGATTGACGACGACCTGCTCGAACTGGTTGAGGTCCGCCTTGACCAGCCAGAGGTCGCGGCCTAGGCGCAGGTCGACCTCGATCTTCTCGCCGACGAGCCGGCGGGTGAGCATCTGCAGTTCGGACAGGACGTCGCCGAGTTGGAGCACCTGCGGGCGCAGAGTCTGGCGGCGCGAGAAGGCCAGCAGCTGGCGCACGAGCCCCGCCGCGCGATTGGCGTTCTGCTTGATCTGCATGATGTCCTGGAAGGACGGATCCGTCGGCCGGTGATTGGCGAGCAGAAGCTCCGAATAGCCGATGATTGCGGTCAGGATATTGTTGAAGTCGTGGGCGATGCCGCCCGCGAGTTGGCCCACCGCCTGCATTTTCTGCGACTGGTGGAGCTGTTCCTCGCGGTTGCGCTCTTCCGTGGTGTCGAGGGCGAAGACCAGGGCGCCACGCTGGTTTCTCTCCTCGTTCGGCGTGACGAAGAGGCGGGCCGAGCGCTGCGAGCCTTCGAGCGCGGCATCGATCGGGTCGTTGCTCTCGCTCCCCGACGCGGCGGCCGCGATCGCCGTGCGAAGGGCCTCGCGATGCGGCCCGGCGATTCCGTTGGCGACGAGGCGCCGTCCGCCTGCGGCGTCCTGCAAGGCGCCGGGCAGGAGCTTGGCGAAGGCGGCGTTGGAGCGCAGGATCGCGCCGTCGCGGTCGACGCTGGCGATGGCCATGGGGGTCGAGTTGAAGAAGCGCGCGAAACGCACCTCCGCGGCGCGGGCCTCCTCCGCGGGCTCCTCGCCGGGGGCGCGGTTGAGCGCCAGGGTGCGCGAGGCGCCCGGCGCGCCGTCGTGGCCATAGGCGATGCGATGGAGCAGGCGAACGGGCAGGCGCAGACCGTCTCGCCGGCGCAGGTCGAGGTCGATCTGCTCGGTCCGCACCGAATTCGGCGGCCCGAAGCCGGTGGAGAGCATGGCGGCGGCGTCGCCGGCGACAATGTCGCGCAAGGCGAGGCCCCCGGTGCCCACCTGGGCGAGGTCGAAATCCAGCCAGCCGGCCAGGGTGGCGTTCATGTAGGAAATATTGCCGTTCGGATCGGTCGAGAAAAAGCCGGCCGGCGCGTGGTCGAGGAAGTCGATCGCGTGCTGCAGCTCCTGGAAGATATTCTCGTGGCGCTCGCGTTCGCGGGTGACGTCCGAAATGGTCCACAGGGCGGCGGGCGGCCCGGCGGGACGATCGATCGGGCGGACGCGGATGCGATACCAGCCGAATTCACCGTCGCCGAGCAGGGGAGGCGTCAGGCGCAGCTCCTCGGCGCCTCGCTTGCCCTCGCGCGCAGCTTGCGCCAGGCGGTAGAGTGGTTCGGACACCTCGGGCGCCCCGGAAAAGATGCGGTCCACCGTGCGCAGCCCGGAAGCGTCGCTGGCGCCGCAGAGCGCCAGATAGGTTTCGTTGGCGTAGAGGATCCGGGATTCGCCTTCGGTCACGAGCATGCCGTCCGGGCTGCTGTCGACGATGACCTTGGTGATGTCGTTGCGCGCCTGGGCGCCGGCGAACTGGAGGAAGCCCACGGCATAGGCGAGCAGGGCGGAAATGCCGACGAAAGCCAGAAAGGCGAGCAGACCGAGAATCAGACGCGTCGCCCGTTCATGCTCCAGCAAGGAAAAGGCGGCCATGGAAACGACCAGCGCGGCCGCGACCGCGAGGACAAGTCCCGGGCTTCCGCCGCGTTCGGAGCGATCGACGCTTGGATGTGAGTTCAAATGATTCATGAAAACCTTGGGGAAAATCGACCGCCGACGAGGATTTTAAACGCTTCCGCGATCCGGAGGAATCCTCGAACCGGCCGTCGCACGTCCTTTTTTGCGCGGCCCACCTTAAGGAATCGTCTCTTGTGCGGAAGCGCAATAACGAAGCAGGCGCTTGCCATTAACCAAATCTTAACCTTTCTTGCGCGCGAGGGCCGGCCTTGCGATATAGAAGATATTGAGTTGGTCCGAGTTTCAGGAGACGGGCGGCGGCCATGCCGACATTTTTACAAGACAACAGAATGCTGGCGTGGATCCTTGCCGGCGTCGCTTTTCTCGTCGCCTTCGTGCTGATCCTGAAGATTGTCGAAATCGCCGTCGATCTTCGCCGCCGCCTGCCGCGCGGCTCGCGTTCCCGCCAGCTGCGCCTAGGCTTCGTCGAAAGCTACGATATCGACGGCGAGCGCCAGCTCATGCTCGTGCGCCGCGACAATATCGAGCATCTGCTGATGATCGGCGGCCCCAACGACGT
>JAKANG010000486.1 GCA_021812505.1 Pseudomonadota bacterium | reverse complement strand
AAATTTGTGGATGGCCTCGAAGAAGAGGTGAAGCAACAGCCAGGCGTGCTCGGCGTGGACCGGGCGGCTTTCCGGCGCCGCGAGCGTGCGTTCGATCTCGTCGCGATAAGCGAAGAACAAAGCTTCGACAATTTTATCCTTGGAATGGTAATGATAATAGAGATTCCCGGGACTTATGTTCATTTCGTCGGCGATAGCCGTGGTCGTCACCCCTGGCTCGCCATATTCGTTGAACAGCCGAAGGGCCGTTTCCAAAATTCTTTCCCGTGTCCGCCGTTTCGGCTTTTTCTCCATGGTCTCGCCCCTCCCCCGAGGCCAGAAGTCTTATCGCGGCCGGACGCCCGCGAGCGCATGCTCCAGGACGTCGAGCGTCCGCGCCAGCTGCGATGCGACGTGATCCAGCGCGTGCGCCGGACCGCGGCGCTTTTTCGCCCTGGGCCGCGACAGATGGAGCGAGGCGTCGGCGAGAACGTCGTGGTCGATCGACACGCCGTGGCGCGCGAGGACGGGTTCGAGCTCGTCGGCGCGGCGGCGCAATTCCTCTCGCGTCTTCTGGTAAGCGTGTTCGCACAGCCGGCGGCGATCGGAATAGGAAAAGATATTGGTGAAGAACATCTGCTCGTCGTCGCGCGCCGGTTCGAACAGCACCACGTCGGCGTCGGGGAATAGCCGCGCGTAACGCTCCATGCCGACGCGCATGCGCGAATGGATGATCGCGCGGAAGGTTTGCGACATGACGGTCGGAAAGCCATGCTCGGCCAGCGAGCGGCGCTTTTTATGGGTGTGGCGCGCGGCGGCGTCGGCGTCGAAGGGAACCAGCGGATTGACGCAGAAAAGCAATTTCGCCCCTTCGCGCAGGGCCACCGAAGCGTGAAGGGTCTTCATCAGGGCGCCGTCGACATAATGGCGGCCCGCGATCCCGACCGGCGGGTAAAGACCCGGCAAAGCCGAACTGGCCTGCACCGCGAGGGAAATCGGCGCGTCGTCCCAGCCCTTCGCGCCAAAAGCCACCGCCTCGCAGGAGTCGAGATCGGTCGCGACCAGGAACAATTTGCGCTTCAGCGCGCGAAAATCGTCGGTCCGCCCCGGCGCGGAGAAGAGTTTGGCGAGAAAGGCGCCGACGCCCTGATTGTCGAGCAGGCCGGTCGGCAATGCGGCCGAAAGACGCTGGAGGGAGTCCGCCACCCCGCCTGAAAAAGGATGATCGAGATAGGCTTGCGCCGCCGTGGCGGCCAGACCGGGAATATTGGCGAGGCGGCGCGCATATTCGCCCAGCGCCGGGCGCAACAGGACATTCGGCTCGAAGGGATCGTCCGCCTCCTCGCTCTCGATGAAGCTGCGGTGCATGTCGCGTGGGGAAATGCCGTTGGCGAGACCCGCCGCAAGGAAGGCGCCGGAACTGACGCCGACGAAAATATCGCAGCCGACGAGATCGACCCCCTTCAGCGCCTCATCGAGCGCCGCCAGCGCGCCGATCTCATAGATCCCGCCCACCGGACCGCCGCCCGCAAGCGCGACGCCCTTCAAGTCGCGCGCCACCGTCGCCTCCCTTTCGAAGCACCCCAAGCGCAG
Organism: Pseudomonadota bacterium; assembly: GCA_021812505.1. Next base: position 945 of record JAKANG010000486.1, on the reverse strand, counting down.
CGCCGCCGCCCGCAACAACGGCTCCGCCGAAATGGGCGCCGGTCAGATCAGCCCGTCAACTCACTTGGCGCCCTTGGCGACCTTGGCGCCGCGCGTCGGCGCTTTGGGCGCAACGGCCCCGCCGGAAAGCTTCTTGACCTCCGCGGTCAGTTCAGTCACCCGCCGGCTCAAAGCCTCTACGTCCTTTTTCGTCGGGACGCTCAAGGAGTGAAGGGCGCGCGCCACGCGCTCCTCGAACACCTGCTCCAGCTTGTCCCATTGCCCGGAGGCCTGAGCCTTGACGTCGGCGATTTTCTCGTCCGCGACTTTCCTCGCCCGCTCCTGCACGGTTTCGCCCTGCTTGACCAGAGCGTCGAAAGCTTTGACGCCCTCCTCCTGCGCCTTGGCGAAGGCGCCGAGGCCAGCCAGCCAGATCTGAGTGGCGGAGTTCTTGATCAGCGCCGCCATTTCGCTATCGGTCTTGCCTTCGACAAGAGCTTTGAGTTTCTTGACCATCTTCCTCTCCTTCTCCCTTGCCGCCCGGTTTCATTTCGCGGCCCGATGTTACAAAAATAGTCCCGGTTTTTAGGTCTTTCGCCCTATTCTCCTAGGCGGCGGACTCTAATCTTAAACGATAATCTAGGCCAGAAGGGAGAAATGGCCATGATCTACGTCATCACCGGCGCCAGCGGCTTCATCGGCAAGCGCCTTACCCGTCAATTGCTCTCCCGGCCCGACGCCAGGGTGTATTTCCTGATGCGCAGGGCGACGCCCGAGCGTCTCGACAGATTGCGCGCCTTCTGGAGCGCCGACGCGACACGCGCCATCGCCCTGCCCGGCGATCTCACTTCGCCCCTGTGCGGCGTGGACTCCGCCGCGATCGAAGCCCTGCGCGGAAAAGTCGATCATGTCTTCCACCTCGGCGCGATCTACGACCTCGACGCCGATCCGAACGAGGAAATGCAG
>JAKANG010000485.1 GCA_021812505.1 Pseudomonadota bacterium | reverse complement strand
TCGACAGGATTGGTGGCGATGATCCAGACCGCCTTGATTTTTCCAGCCCCGATCGCCCGGAACAGGTCCACCGCCTTGAGGCCGGCCTTTTGTGCGATCCTTGGCGAATTCCAGAACTTTTGGACGAGCGCCTGATGGTCGGAATTGTCGATCTCCATATGGGCGGCGAGCATATTGGCGAGGCCGCCGACCTCGCGTCCGCCCATGGCGTTGGGCTGGCCGGTGACCGAGAACGGTCCGCAACCCGGCCTGCCGATCCGACCGGTCAGCAGATGGGTGTTGAGGATGGAATTGACCTTGTCGGTCCCGGCGGCGGATTGGTTGACGCCCTGCGAATAGACGGTGACGGTTTTTTCCGCGCCAATGACAAGACCATAGAACCGCCGCAAATCGCGAGGCGCGAGGCCGGTTTCGGCGGCGACTTTTTCCAGCGTCCAGCTTTGGGCGACGGCAAGGGCTTCTTCCGCGCCCTGGCTGTGACGGGCGACAAAATCATTCGCGGTTTTTCCGGCGAGGTCCAGCGCGCGCAGCAGGCCGAGAAAGAGCGCGACATCCGAGCCCGGCGCGAGCCCAAGATGCAGATCGGCGATTTCGCTGGTCGCCGTGCGGCGCGGGTCGATATTCACCACCAGCGGCGCTCCGCCGCGCTTCGCGCGCGCCGCGGCGAGGCGCTGGAACAGGATCGGATGGCACCAGGCAAGATTGGAGCCGGCCAGGACGACGAGATCGGCCTGTTCCAGATCCTCATAGCAGCCGGGAACCGTGTCCGAACCGAAGGCGCGCTTGTGGCCGGCGACCGAGGAGGACATGCACAGGCGCGAATTGGTGTCGATATTGGCCGAGCCGACAAAACCCTTCATCAGCTTGTTGGCGACGTAATAATCCTCGGTGAGAAGCTGCCCTGACACGTAGAAGGCGACCGAATCCGGCCCATGCGCCGCGATGGTCTGGGCGAAGAGCCGGGCGACCGTCTCCAGCGCGTCGTCCCAGCTGGCGCGGGCGCCGCCGATGCGCGGATGGAGCAGACGTTCTTCGAGCGTCAGCACCTGAGCGAGCGATGAGCCCTTGACGCAGAGCCGGCCGGAATTGGCGGGATGGGTCTTGTCGCCGGCAATGCGGACGCCCTGCGGAGAGACCTCGGCGCGCACGCCGCAGCCGACGCCGCAATAGGGACAGGTGGTGGCGATGGTCTTCGTCATTCTTTCCTCGGAGAAAATCTTATCCGTAGCGCTTTGGGGCCGGATCAGGGGGCGGTCACGCCGGGGCGGCGACGCCCATGTCGAGATAGATGCGGCCGCGTTCGATCTTCACCGGGAATTTTCGCGCGCAACCTTGATCGGCGCCCGTCGCGGCGCCGCTTTCGAGATCGATGATCCAGTTGTGCAGCGGGCATGCGACCTTGCGGCCGTGGACGATGCCTTCGGCGAGGGGCCCGCCCTTGTGTGGGCACCTGTTTTCGAGCGCGAAAAATTCGTCGCTGGCGGTGCGGAACACGGCGATCTCGCGGCGCGGCGTGCGCACCGTGCGCGCCCCGCGCGGCGGGATGGAATTGACCGGCCCGCAATCGAACCAGAAGGCGTTGTTCTCTTCCATGGCGATGTCCTCGAAAATGGTCATTCGGCGGCGACGCGCGCGACCGGCGAGATCACGGCAAGCGGCGTGAATTCATGGAGATGCTTGCCTGCGGCGCGTTCGGCCCAGGGGTCGCGGCGCGCGCAGCGCTGCGAGACGAGGAAACGCTGGTAAAGCGCCTCGCGGGCCTGCCTGTCCTCGAAGATGGTCGCGCGCAGCCGCTCCAGCCCGATCTTCTCGACCCATTTGTAAAGCCGTTCGAGATAGGCGGCCTCTTCGCGATACATTTGCAGGATGGCGGCGCAGACTTCGAGCGTCTCTTCCTCGGTGTCGACGTGGCCCAGCAGATCGGTGGCGCGCACATGCAGGCCTGCGGCGCCGGCGACATGAATGTCGAAGCCGGATTCGACGCAGATCACGCCGACGTCCTTGACCGTGACCTCGGAGCAATTGCGCGGGCAGCCCGAGACCGCGAGCTTCATTTTCGCCGGAGTCCAGGAGCCGCACAGAAGCTTTTCGAGCTTGATCCCGAGCCCGGTGGAATCCTGGGTGCCGAAGCGGCAGAATTGCGCGCCGACGCAGGTTTTCACCGTGCGCACGGCCTTGGCGTAGGCGAAACCAGAAACCAGGCCGGCCGCGTTGAGCTGGGCCCAGACCGCGGGCAGATCGTGCTTCCGGATGCCGAGCAGGTCGATGCGCTGGCCGCCCGTCACCTTGACCATCGGAACCTTGAAGCGATCGGCGATATCGGCGATGGCGCGCAATTCGTCGGGCGTGGTCACGCCGCCCCACATGCGCGGCACGACCGAAAAAGTCCCGTCCTTCTGGATATTGGCGTGGACGCGCTCGTTGATGAAACGCGCCTGGTAATCGTCGACATATTCGCTCGGCCAGGCGCAGACGAGATAATAATTCAGCGCCGGCTGGCACGATGGGCAGCCGCCGGAGCT
>JAKANG010000484.1 GCA_021812505.1 Pseudomonadota bacterium | reverse complement strand
GATTCAGGTGCGACAGACTGCAAAATCGCGGCGATAACGACCAATGCGCCTTTGATCGTTCCTCTGCTTGCAACTGATTTGTTAGAGCGGCGCAACGCCCTGCCCTCCGATCTGACAATGGTCCGGTCATTATAGACTGTGGCGGAAGGAACGGGCGCCGTGTTCTTCCGCTTTAAATCCGTTATGCGCTCATTCGCCTGCGCGGAGCGGCTTTCGGAACAGCGCCCGCCAATGGCGGACGGCGGTCGATGGCGCCAAGACATCTTCCAGCTGCTCGACCACGAGGCCGCAATTCGCGATGGCCTCGACATCCCGTCGGGCCAGCGGCCAAGGCGGGCCGTCGATCTTTTGCGCTTCATCCCGCGCCCGAGAAATCACCAGCAAGCGCCCGCCCGGCTTGACGAAATCGGCGAGCGCCTGGCGCGCCGCCGGCAGGAGCTCCGAGGGCAAGGCCTGCAGCGTGTAGGTCTCGTGGACGAAGTCGAAGGCCTCGCGCCAATCGGCCGGCGCCGCGAACAGATCGGCGGCGACAAATGTGACGCCCTTGTCGGCGAAGCGGCAGCGCGCCCATTCCACCGCGCGCGGCACGAAATCGAAAGCCGTGACCTTCGCGCCCCACCCAGCCAGAGCGGCGGCGTTGTCGCCGAGGCCACAGCCGACGTCGAGCGCGCTCGCGCCTGAAAGCCCGCGATCCCGGGCGAGCCAATCCTGCAGCAATGGATGCGCCGCCAGATTGCCCCAAGGCACGCCCGCTGCATCGTCATCCGCGAGCGCATAAACCGCCTCGAACCATTCGCGCCGCTTGGGGTCCGCCAGCGCGCCGCCATGCTGCCGGGCGGGATCGATGGCGTCGAGCCGCTTGCGGGCGGCGTCGCGGCGACGGGCGAAATCCTCGTCGAACACATCGGGATGCGGCGGCTTTTCAGGCATCGGCATGGTCTCCGAGGCAGGCGGTCAGGCGTCCGCCTCCTGAGCGTCGCCCTCCTCGCCCTCGCCGTTTTCGTCCTCGCTGATCCGCTCGACTGAAACGACCTTTTCCGTCACTGCCGTATTGAACACGATCACGCCCTGCGTGCTGCGCCCCGCCACGCGGATTCCCTCGACCGGGCAGCGGATCAGCTGGCCGCCGTCGGTGACGAGCATGATCTGGTTCCTGGCCTCAACGGGCATGGAGGCGACGAGATCGCCGTTGCGGGCGTTGACCACCATGGCGACGATGCCTTTGCCGCCGCGCCCCGTGACCCGATATTCATAGGACGAGGTGCGCTTGCCATAGCCGTTCTCGGAAATGGTCAGGATCAGCTGCTCCGCCGCCGACATTGTTTCGAAAGCCTCGGCGCTCAGCGCAGCGGTGATTTCGCCGCCCTCCTCCGTCTCCTCGACCTCCGGCTCGACCGGCTCGCCCGCGGCCGCGCGGCGCATCTTCAGGAAGGCGGCGCGCTCCGCCGGCGTCGCATCGCTGTGGGTCAGGATCGACAAGGCGATGACCCGATCGCCCTCGGCGAGGCTTACGCCACGCACGCCCATGGAATCGCGGCCCTTGAAGACGCGGACTTCATCGACCCGGAAGCGGATGCACTGGCCCTTGGCCGTGGTCAGCAGGACATCCTGATTTTCAGCGCAGATCTGGACATCGACGATGCCCTCGCCCTCGTCCAGCTTCATCGCGATCTTGCCGGCGCGATTGACGAGCGCGAAATCGGACAGCTTGTTGCGCCTGACCGTGCCGCGCGTGGTCGCGAACATCACGTCCAGCGTCTCCCAGAGGCGCTCATCCTCGGGCAAGGGCATGATCGAGGTGATGCGTTCGCCCTGTTCCAGCGGCAGCATGTTGACCAGCGCCTTGCCGCGCGCTTGCGGCGCGGCGAGCGGCAGGCGCCACACCTTTTCCTTGTAGACCTGGCCGCGCGAGGAGAAGAACAGAACCGGCGCATGGGTCGAGGCGACGAAGAGCCGCTGGACGAAATCCTCCTCGCGGGTCGCCATGCCGGAACGGCCCTTCCCACCCCGCCTCTGCGCCCGATAGGTCGAGAGCGGCACGCGCTTGATGTAGCCGGCGTGCGAGACGGTCACGACCATGTCCTCGCGCTGGATGAGATCCTCATCCATCATGTCGCCTTCGACATCGAGGATCTGCGTCCGGCGCGGCACGGCATGGGCCGTTTTCACCGCCAGCATCTCGTCCTTCACGATGCCGAACAATTTTTCGCGCGAGCGCAGGATTTCGAGAAATTCGGCGATTTCCGCCGCCAGCTTGTTGAGGTTTTCGGCGATTTCGTCGCGGCCGAGCGCAGTCAATCGTTGCAGGCGCAGGTCGAGAATGGCGCGGGCCTGCGTCTCCGAGAGGCGGCAATTGCCGTCCGCGTCGATCGAATTGACGAGCGTGTAGAGCTCCATGTCGCCCTTGTCTATCGCCGCATGCTCTTGGTAGATGGTCTTCTCGATGAAGCCGAGGAGCGGCTGCCAGTAATCCTTGCCGTACAGGAGGATGGGCACCTTGCGTATCTTCTTGGTCTGCACGAGCGT
>JAKANG010000483.1 GCA_021812505.1 Pseudomonadota bacterium | reverse complement strand
GGTGTCCTTCAGCGCGTGGAGGTCAAAGGCACAACGGCCGCAGCGTTCACAAACATCCAAATGACAGCAGGAGAGCTTGAAGCAGCAAAAGCCCACGGTGCGAGCTATTGGCTTTGCCTTGTCGCCGAATGCCTGACGAAAGCGCCCAAGGTTCAGCTCATCCGTGATCCAGCGCGGTACGTCGACAAGGGGGAATGGTCAACGAAGGCGGAACTCTTTTCTATTCGTTTTGCTCGTTGAACCGCAGCGGATCGGACGTGCGCCGTTACAGCAGCAGCCCGATGGCATTTCCCGTAAACAATTGCCCGTCGCGGACGTATCGCGAGAGCGTCGTGTCGCTGGCGTGGCCGGTCTGAGCTCTGATCTTCCAGGTGGGGACACCGGCTTGGGCGGCGCTGGTGGCGAGGCCTGCTCGAAGCGAATGGCCGGAGAACGGCCTAGGGTCATAGCCAGCGGCGGCGACCCGCTCCCGAACGATCAGGCAGACGGCTTCGGGGGACATTCCCTCGGCGAACACCCGGCCATGGCGATCCACCCGCCGGAAGATCGACCCTTCGGCAATCCCCGCGCGATCGAGCCAACGATCGAGGGCGTGAACCGGACACCATTTTGTCCGCCCGAAGGGAATGCCGATCTTGCGCCCCTGGGCGTCCTGGTCGGTCTTGGAACGCGGGAGGGTGACGATCAGGCCCTGGTGGACGCGCTCGATGCTAGTGCAATTAATTGCACAAAGTTCGGACCGCCGGAACCCTCCCGCGAAGCCGATCAACAACAGGGCGCGATCTCGCGCGTCTTTCAGGCTGTCGCCCATCGCGGCCAGGACCGCGAACAGGTCCTCGCGCAGCAGGGGTTTGGCTTGACGCTGGGCGACGCCGCGTTCGCGCCGGATGCCGCGCATCGTCGCTCGGACCAGCGGCGACCGCACCGGACTCGAATAGCCCTGGGCCTCATGGGCGACCGAGATCGCCGCCAGCCTTCGGGTCAGCGTCGCCACCTTCAGCGTGTCGGCATGGGCGGCGACGTAGGCGGCGACCTGGGCGTCAGTAGCCGGGATCGCGCCGCCCCAGGCGAGGAAATGATCGAGGTCCGACCGATAGGCGCGCCGCGTCGCCGGGGCGATGCCCGCCTCGATGAACGCCCCGACAAGCGGTATGCAATTAATTGCAAAATCTAGCGCGGGCGCGAGGCCCTTGCCGTCGCCTGTCTGAGCGGCCACGGTGGCCTGATCCGGCCCGGTTTTGGGTCCTGATAAGGAAGGGTTATCACGGGTTAGACCGTCAACCATGGCGCGTCTCCTGGCGCTCCGACGAGAGAGGTTCGCGCATCGCGGCCATGATCCCCCCCTTCTGTCGGGGCGTGAGCGCGACGAGGGCGGCGCGCAGTTCGGCGACCAGCTTGTCGAGCGCATGCGACTCGCCGCCCTCCGGGAGCGGGCCTTCGCGATAGGCTCGGCGCTGGGCGAAGAAGATGGAAAGCCACAGATCAAGCGCCGTCGCCCCCGAACTGTCCTCCTCCAGGCATCGTTCCAAAACCCTATCGTGGATCGCGGCGCATGGCCCCACGCCGCCCGCCACGCCATAGCCGTCGATCAGCAGGGCCAAGCCACCGGCCATGGCGAAATCGAGATCGGCCGGGATGGCGGCGAAGTCGCCGCGTCGAACCCGCTCGACCCAGGCGTCGGCGTCGAGATCGCGAGTGCGCGTCTTCATCGCGCGTCTCCTTTGTCATCAGGCGACCGGCTCAGCACCTCGGCCCGGATGGCGTTGAGGTGGTCGATGTGTCCGCCGACCAGCGCGACGAGATCACGGCCGGCTCCGGGATCGACCCGCGCGCCGATGAAGTCGGCCGCGATGCCTTCGGCCTCAAGCTCACCCGAGCCCAACCAGTCGAGCCTGCGGTCCAGCCTTGTGCTGTCGGCATAGAAGACGGCGAGCTGAAGCGCGCGTTGCGCCCTGAAGTCGGGGACATGTCGGACGAGGAAATCAGCGATGGCCGTGTCCTCGCGCGACAGCCGGGCGATCGCCTGGCGGCCCAGCCGCGTGTGGCCGTCCAGGGCGCAGAGCGGCACCCCGTCAAGTTCGGGCGTCGCGAACGCCTCGGTTTCGACACGGACCGGCTCCCGGCCGGCGGTCAGCCAGAGCAAGGGCAACATGGCGCAGATCGGCTCGCGCGTGGGGCGGGCGGCGGCGTGAACCGTTTGCAGGAGAGCCGGCGGAACGCCTTCAGTGGCGAAGGCGTCGAGCAGGCCGGCAAGGTCGCCGCGCCCGACCCGCCGCTCAGGCCGGATTTCGAGGCCGCTCGCATACCACGCCGCGACCGCACGCTGGGCCAGGGTCCAGTCGGGCCGCATCGCATGTTCGATCCGCTGCGCGACCGTGACGCTCCCGGCAAGTTCCCGCATCGGCTCCAGGTCGGGGGCGTGGCGCGCGACCGACGACGGCACGGCTCGCGACCTGCGCGCCATCGCCGACCGGTTCCTCCGCGATCATCCGGCCCGGTGGTGGCCGGCGTTCGCCGAGCGCGTGATCCTGGAGAGCCGC
>JAKANG010000482.1 GCA_021812505.1 Pseudomonadota bacterium | reverse complement strand
GCCGCAGACGCGCGCTGACGATATTGACGTCGGCGGTGGCGCAGGCGACGCCGATCACATAGGAAAAATAGAGGAAGTCGGGATAATTCGGCCGGTCCACGCCGGGGAAAGCCAGGCCGCCGCTCCATTTGCCGTGGTCGTCCGCCTTGGCGACCCTGAAAAATTCATTGGCGTAATGCAGCGCGAAGGTCATGTGCAGGAACAGCCACGACCCCAGGATCGTTGCGATCGCCAGCGCGATATGCAGTTCACGGATGGGATGGGGCGCCTTGCTGGCCGTTCCGAGCTGGGCGAAAATCGCGACGAAGGAAAAGGTCGCGGAAATCGCCGCAAGAGTCAGGATGGCATAGCCGCCTTCGTCCTGCACAGCCGCCCGCAGATGGATGTCCCGATCGCCCGCCCGCGCGATCATGAAGCCGACGGCGACAAAATAGCTCCAGACGCCCACGTTCCAGCCGGCAAGGCCGCGCGTCACCGGACGCCAGTCGCCGGGCGCCGCCAAATCCACGGCCACGCCAAGCGCCGCGCATAAAAAAAGGCGAGGCCGCGCCCGAATGACGCGCAAGGGTTTTGTCAGGCGGCGCGGGGGCGTTGCGGGCATGGGTTCACGATTTTCGCGAAACGGTAAAACGCGCGGCCTCGGCCAGAACGCCGGCGCTTTCGCCGAAGCCCCCTTCCGCAAGCGCCCTTATGGCCTCCTCTGCCAAGGCGTCGCGGCGCCTGCGCGCCTCTTCGAGGCCAAGGGCGGCGACCAGCGTCGCCTTGTTGCGCTCGGCGTCCTTCCCGGCGCGTTTTCCCAGCGCCTGTTCGTCGCCCTCGGCGTCGAGAATGTCGTCGGCGACCTGAAAAGCCGCGCCCAGCGCCGCGCCATAGCGGCCGAGCGCCGCCATCTGTTTCGCGTTTGCCCCGCCGATCCGCGCCCCGGCCTCGACCCCGAACAGCAGCAGCGCCCCGGTTTTCATCGACTGCATCAGGGCGACGAAATCCTTTGTGTGCGGCGTCTTGCTTTTTTCGGCTTCGAGATCGAGCGCCTGCCCGCCGACCATGCCGCCAAGCCCGGCCGCGCGGGCGAGCATCAGGGTCAGGTCGGCGCGCACCTTTGGGTCGGCATGGGTTTTCGCGTCGGAAATCACGTCGAAAGCATAGGTCAGCAGGCCGTCGCCGGCGAGAATGGCGGTGGCCTCGTCAAAAGCCTTGTGCACGGTGGGGCGGCCGCGCCGCAGATCGTCGTCGTCCATGGCCGGGAGGTCGTCATGGATCAGCGAATAGCAATGGATCATCTCAAGCGCGCAACCCGCGCGCAAAACCCCCTCGCCTTCGGCCCCGAACAGTTTGGCGGTCTCGACGACGAGAAAAGGCCGCAGCCGCTTGCCGCCGCCGAGCGCGCCATAGCGCATGGCTTCGAGCAGGCGTTCGGGACGGGTTTTTTCACCCGCAAGCGGATGCGGCTGGAGCAGCGCGTCGAGCATGGATTCGGCCGCCTCGGCGGTCGCGACCAGCCGCGCGGCGAATTTTTCAGAAAATGTTCCAGCCGACATGCCGCGAGTCCCGATTGTGGCAAAAATTCAGGGGATCGCTTGCCCGATGCGCGCGGGCCGGTCAAGCCGCGCTTGCGACTCTTTTCATGATCCGCGCGGACGGCGCAAATCAGACTTTTCGGGAAGGACAACCAACTTATGAGTTGGTGCCCAGGAGAGGACTCGAACCTCCACGGCTTGCACCACTGGTACCTGAAACCAGCGCGTCTACCAATTCCGCCACCTGGGCCCGGCGCGTCTTCTACGGGGGCGCCGGGACGCTGTCAACACGATCGCGCGCGCGAATTTCAAGAAAACATCACCCGCCGCGCATCTGGCCGACGAGCAGCTCGATGGCCTTGGCCAGAGCCGCCAGATCCTGCGGGCGCGACAGGCGATGGTCGCCGTCCTTGATCAAGGTGAGCGTCGCCGGGTCCGAGGCGAGGCTTTCCATCAGCCGCATCGAATGGCGCCAGGGCACGTCGGGATCGGCCATCCCCTGAAGGATCGCCACCGGGCAAAAGCTGCGGATTTCGCCGTTGAACAGGCTGTTGGCCTTGCCGTCCTCGAACAGGTTTTTTGTCAGCGGATAGCCTTCGCCATAGGCGTCCGGCGGACGCATCCAGACGCCCTCGGTCGCAATCTTTTCATGCGCATGTTCGGGCAGCATCGGCCAGATCAGTTTTTCGGTGAAATCGACCGCAGGCGCGATCAGAATCATGCCGGCGAGCCGCTCGGCCTCACCGAGCCTCGCCAGGGCGCGGGCGAGCAGCAGGGCGATCCAACCGCCCATCGACGAGCCGACGACAATCTGCGGCCCTTCGCTGAGCGCGCGAAACACCGCGAGGGCCTGTTGCGCCCACAGGCCGATGGTTCCGTCGCCAAAAGCGCCTTCCGATTCGCCATGGCCGGAATAATCGAAGCGCAGGCAGGCGCGGCCTTGTCTTTCAGCCAGCGAATCGAGAAATTCCGCTTTTGTGCCGCGCATGTCGGATCGGAAGCCCCCGAGCCAGAACAGGCCGGGCGGAT
>JAKANG010000481.1 GCA_021812505.1 Pseudomonadota bacterium | reverse complement strand
CCGCTCCGGGCGGGTTGCCGGGGCTCGGCGCGCCCAAACCGGGCGCCCTTCCCGGACTTGGCGGACTCTCGGGCCTCAACCCGTTCGGCAAGAAAAAATGAGTTTTGCCGCGTGGGGCTCCCGCGCGGTTCGGAACTGCCGGAAGAGGGGCCGGCCGTTGCTTGTTTGATCCATCCGCCCGCCCCTCGGCGAAGCCTCCCGCAAGGGACAAATTGAGGTAAGAAGAAATGTCTCTGAAAATCCGTCTGTCGCGCGGCGGCGCCAAGAAGCGTCCGTTCTACCGCGTCGTCGTCGCCGACGCCCGTTCGCCGCGCGACGGCCGCTTCATCGAGAAGCTCGGCACCTTCGACCCGCTGGCGCCGAAGGATTCGGAAACCCGTCTCGTGCTCGATGTCGAAAAGGCCAAGGAATGGCTGGGCAAGGGCGCGCAGGCGACCGACCGCGTCGCCCGCCTGCTCGACGGCGTCGGCGCCCTGAAGCGCGAGCCGCGCAACAATCCGCAAAAGGCGCAGCCGAAGAAGAAGGCGCAAGAGCGCGCTGCGGCCGCCGCGGCCGCCGCGGAAAAGGCCGCCGCCGCTTCGGAATAATCGCGCCGAAATCGGGAACGCCGTCGCAACGCGGCGTTCCTCTTCATTCAGGATCGCGCGATGGACGACAAGGTTCTGGTCGGGGTTTTCGGCGCGCCTCATGGCGTGCGCGGCGAAATTCGCCTGAAATCCTATATGCAGGATCCCTTGAGCATCGCCGATTACGGCGCGCTGGCGGATGAGGCCGGCCGCGCTCATGAGATCGTCTCCGCCCGCCCGCTCAAGGACGACATGCTGGTCGTCCGGGTCAAGGGCGTAAGCGACCGCGACGCCGCGCAAAAGCTGACCAATCAGCAGCTCTATCTCGCCCGCGAAACACTCCCAGCCCCCGAAGACGACGAATTCTATTGCCGGGACCTGATCGGCCTGCGCGCGGAAACGCCGGAGGGCGAGCCGCTGGGCGTTATCGTCGCCGTGCCGAATTACGGCGCCGGCGACATTCTCGAAATCGCGCCGCCGGCCGGCGAAACGCTGCTCTTTCCCTTCACCCGCGCCGTCGTTCCCGAAATCGACATAGCCGGCGGCAAGGTCATCGTCGTCCCGCCTGCCGAGGACGAGACCGCGCCGGATCGATGAATATGTGGTCGGCGACCGTCTTCACCCTGTACCCCGAGATGTTTCCTGGCCCGCTTGGCGCGTCCATGGCCGGGACGGCGCTCGACAAAGGCCTATGGGGGCTGGAAACGAAGAATATCCGCGACCATGGCCTGGGGCGCCATCGCGCGGTGGACGACACGCCGGCCGGCGGCGGCCTCGGCATGGTCTTACGCGCCGACGTGCTCGCCGCGAGCCTCGATTCGGAGCTTGTCGAAAGCGACCCGAGGCCACGTTTGCTGATGAGCCCGCGCGGAACGCCGCTGACCCAGAAAATGGTCCGCGCCTTTGCCGAAGGCCCCGGCCTCATCGTCGTCTGCGGCCGGTTCGAGGGTGTGGACGAAAGGGTGATCGAAGGCCGGGGGCTTCGGGAAGTCTCGATCGGCGATTACATCCTTTCCGGCGGCGAAATCGCCGCCCTGACCCTGCTCGACGCCTGCGTGCGCTTGCTGCCGGGCGTCATGGGCAAGAATGAATCAGGCGCCGACGAAAGTTTCGAGAGCGGGCTGCTCGAATATCCGCATTACACCCGCCCACGCGAATGGGAGGGCCGGACGATCCCGGAAGTGCTTCTCTCGGGCGACCACGCGAAAATCGCGCGCTGGCGGCGCGAGAATGCCGAAAATCTGACCCGGGCCCGCCGCCCCGACCTGTTGGGAAAGACGGAAGAGGCTTGATCCAGCCTCGCAATCTGCTATGAGGACCGAACCTTTTCGCCGCAATAGCTCAGCTGGTAGAGCACCTCATTCGTAATGAGGGGGTCGGGGGTTCGAATCCCTCTTGCGGCACCATTACAATCCATTGAAACATGAAACATGTTCTGGCGCTCGGTTAAGGCCTGGCTGAAATTGGCGTTCCGGCGCCAGCCGCGCCGGAACTATCAGCGCTGAAACTTGACGGCTTTCGGGCCTTGGAACGCGCCCTTGGCCTCCGACGGGCTTCAACAGCCGGCGAGATTGAAGGGGCGGCACATGGTCACTGCCGAAGAATGCTATAGCGCGAAGCCCCTCCTAAAATTCTCGACCTACACGGATTCACAAAGCCAAGCCGTCAAAGACCTCGGCAATGAGGTTCTGTCACTGTTGACCAAGGTCGAAATCATGTCTGCCTACAATCGTTTCTGGTTCTGGACGCTGGGCGCTTATGAGGCGCTCCGCCCGATGACCGATTATTTGACGTGCTTCGACGGCCCCCTCGGGATCGAAATCAATCGCCTCAAGCAAAAGCTGGCGGAACTCAGGGCGCCCTTCGCCGAGCGGCAGCTTAGAGCTTAGAGGTAAAACTCCAAGATGGGCAACGAAGCCTCGGTCCATGGTGTCGGAAAAGATCAGAAAGACATGATCTTCAAAATCAAGGGAACGATGTACA
>JAKANG010000480.1 GCA_021812505.1 Pseudomonadota bacterium | reverse complement strand
AAAATTTCTCGCGGATATAGGCGCCGTTCTTGGACTTGAAGTCCTGGTATTCGCCGTCGACGCATTCTTCCATCAACTGGCGCAGGCGGCCAGAAACATCCCTGGCGAGCAGTTCGTCCCAGGTCGTGCCCCAGATCAGCTTGACGACATTCCAGCCGGCGCCGCGGAAATCGGCTTCCAGCTCCTGGATGATCTTGCCATTGCCGCGCACCGGACCGTCGAGGCGCTGGAGGTTGCAATTGATGACGAAGATCAGATTGTCGAGCTTTTCCCGCCCCGCGAGGCTGATCGCGCCGAGCGATTCCGGCTCGTCCATCTCGCCGTCGCCCATGAAGGCCCAGACTTTTCTCTCCGCCGTGTCGATCAGGCCGCGCCCTTCGAGATAGCGCATGAAACGGGCCTGATAAATCGCCATCAGAGGGCCAAGGCCCATGGAGACGGTGGGAAACTGCCAGAAATCCGGCATCAGCCAGGGATGCGGATAAGACGACAGGCCCTTGCCGTCCACCTCCTGGCGGAAATTGAGCATCTTCTCTTCGGAAATGCGGCCCTCAAGGAAGGCGCGGGCGTAAATGCCGGGCGAGGAATGGCCCTGGAAGAAGATCAGGTCGCCGGCGTGAAGCGCGTCGGGCGCGCGCCAGAAATGCATGAAGCCGACGTCGTAAAGCGTGGCGGCGGACTGGAAGCTGGCGATGTGGCCGCCAAGCTCGGAGGAGGCCTTGTTGGCCTTGAGCACCAGCATGGCGGCGTTCCAGCGGATCGCCGCGCGGATTTTCGTTTCGATCTCGCGCACGCCGGGATGGGGCGGCTGCTGCTCGGGGGGAATTGTGTTGATATAGGCGGTGTTCCAGGCGAAGGGCAGTTTCGCGCCATTTTTGCGCGCCTCCGCCACGACGTCGCTCAGCAGGCCGTCCACCCGGTCGACGCCTTCGAATTCCTGAACGGAGTTCAGGGCTTCAAGCCATTCCCGCGTTTCGGCGGAGAGATTCGAGTCTTCCATCGCTAACTCCCTGACGGCGGCAAGCGCCGCCGAGTCGATATGCGCCTTTAGTCGAATATAACAATATGCAGCCGACCTGGTCCATGCGCGCCGCGCGCCAGCACGCCTTCGATGTCGGTGGTGCCGCTCGCGCCGGTGACCAGATTGACATTGCGCGGAATGGCGAGACGCTGTGCGAAGGCGGCGTAGTTCTCGAGGCGCAGAACGAGACTTTTGGCGTCGAGCGCGACAAGATGATGAAGGGGGAGAAAGTCGTAAAGCGTCGGCGCCTCTGGCGAAGAATGAAAGACCAGCGAGCCCGTCTCGGCGACTCCGCACAGCGCGATCCCGACCGCCAAAGCACTGTCCGCGCGCAAGGGCGCGCCGGGGCTCAATTCGCCCCAGGCGAGGTTTTTCAGGCGCGGGTCGGGCTGGAGGGCGAAATCAGGCGCGAGATTGTTGGAGGCGACATAGCGCGCCACGGCGGGCGGCAGATCGGCGAGAGTCGCGACGCGCTCGACGCTCGCGCCGACCTTTTCGCTGCTGGCGCGCGCCGTGAACAGGGCGGCGAGATCGTCCTGGTCCAGAGCCGGCAGAGTCCTCTTCATCGCCTCGGAACAAGCCTGGGCCTGCGCTCCGATTTCAGCCGGAGTCGCCCGCTCGGGCCGCGCCTTGCGGATCGCGGCGAAAATTTTTTCTCGCGCGCTCATCTTGTTGCGCCTTTGCGGATGGCGGCCAAAAAACTTTGCCGGGGCGGCTTCGGAAAATCCCGCGTCGCCGTCCAGCCCGAGCCGAGAGGCAGGGACGAAATCCAGCCGCCCTTGGCGAACAGCCGCAGGGCGGGAAGGGCGGCGGCCTGCGCCATTCGGTAGAGCCTCGGCCGCGCGGCGAAGAAGGCCCAGATCGTGATGGCGAGGCTGACCGCTTTCGGCTCATGGCCGGCGCGGAAGCTGCGGGCGCGCCAATGGCGGAGCAGAGTCGGCAAAGGGATGTCCACCGGGCAGACCTGCTTGCACTGGCCGTTGAGCGTGCAGGCGGCGGGTAGGTCGCGACTCTGCTCCAGACCGTCGAAGACGGGCGTAAGAACAGAGCCCATCGGGCCTGGATAGGCCCCGCCATAGGCGTGGCCGCCGATGGCCCGATAGACCACGCAATGATTGAGACATGCGCCGCAACGCAGGCAGCGCAGCATCTCCGGCATTTCAGCGAGCATTCGCGTGCGGCCGTGATCGACCAGCACGATGTGGAATTCTTCCGGCCCGTCACGGTCGCCGGCCCGTTTCGGCCCGCAATGGAAGGTGGTGTATTGGGTGAGATCGGCGCCCGTCGCGGAACGGACCAGCAGGCGGGTCAGTTGCAGCGCATGTTCGGTGCTGGCGACGATTTTCTCGATTCCCGCCGTTACGATGTGGACACGCGGCGGCGTCGTGGTCAGTTCGGCGTTGCCCTCGTTGGTGATGGTGCAGATCGCCCCGGTCTCCGCGACGAGGAAATTGGCGCCCGATATTCCCACCTCCGCCGTGAAAAAATCCGCCCGCAATTCCTTGCGCGCCGAGGCGACCATGCTGACG
>JAKANG010000479.1 GCA_021812505.1 Pseudomonadota bacterium | reverse complement strand
CAGGAGAACATGAACCGCGTCGCCGGTTGGCGGTTCCTGGAAATGGGCCGGCGGTTGGAGCGTGGCGTCAATACATGCGCCTTCGTGCGGATTTTCGGCATGGAGCAGGCTCAGACCTCCGACTTCGACGTGCTGCTCGAACTGATCGATTCGCAGATAACCTATCGCTCGCGCTACATCGTCGGCGTCGCGCCACATCCCCTGCGCGACATGGCGCTGCTCGATCCCTTCAACCCGCGATCGGTCGCCTTCCAGACCGAAAGGCTCGGCGAACATATCGCCACGCTGCCGGTGCTGAAATTCGACGGCATGCCGGAGGCGCCGAACCGCATCGCCATAGAGCTTCAGGCCGATCTGCAAACAAAAGTCGCGGCCAGCGTCACGTCCGATTTCGTCCTGTCGATCGAGCGGCGGCTGATGGACCTCGCCGACGCCATCGCGGCGCGCTATTTCCTGCAAGGCGCCAACGCGGCTCGGGCCGAGAAACAGGTGGGGCTGGCGTGATCTACGACATCCGGCACGTCACCACCTACAGCTACGAGGCGCCCGTCGCTTTTTCGCTCTGCGCGCTGCGGCTTCGTCCGACGAGTCGCGCCGGGCAAAAAGTGATCGACGTGGGAGTCGACATCGATCCAGCGGCGGCGAAGCGCATCCAGCGCCGGGACTTTTTCGGCAATGATTTCGAGATCGTCCACATCGAGTCGGAACATCGCGAGCTCAGGGTGGAGGCGCGCGCGCGCATCGCCGTGTCCCGCCCCGTCGCGCCGGCGGCGACGGCGGTGTGGGAGGACGTGCGCCAGCAAGCTTTTTCGGTGAAGGATCTCGGGCCCCAATCGCCCGCCCATTTCATTTATGCGAGCCGGGTCGTCACGCTCGACGAGCCGGCGGTCGCCTATGCGCGGAAAATTTTTCCGTCCGGCCGGCAGGTTCTGGATGGCGCGAGCGAACTGATGGAGCGCATCTGGGAGGATTTCGACTACGACCCCAAGGCGACCCTGGTCTCGACGCCGCTCGGCGAGGCCTTCGCAAAGAAGAAGGGCGTGTGCCAGGACTTCGCCCATATCATGATCGCCGGCCTGCGCGGCGTGGGCGTGCCGGCGCGCTATGTCAGCGGCTATCTGCGCACGGCGCCCCCGGCGGGGCAAAAAAGGCTGGAAGGCGCCGACGCCACCCACGCCTGGGTGGCGGTATGGTGCGGCCCGATCGACGGCTGGGTCGGCCTCGACCCTACCAACAACATGCTGGTCGGCGACGATCACATCGTGCTCGCGGAAGGACGCGATTACGCCGACATTTCGCCGATCGACGGGGTCATCCTGTCGTCCGGCGGCCAGGACGTCGAGGTCGCCGTGGATGTGATCCCTTTGCCATCGGAAGACGCGCCGCCGACTTTCGGATGAGGCGCCCGTTTCTTGGGCGGCGCGCCGCGCGCCAAGGCGAAAAGCCTGCTTTTCGGACGTGACAGGCCTGCGCTTCGGTCGTCATAAAAAATCCCCAAGCCGCCGCCAATAGAGGCTTTCGCCGCAATGGCCATTCTCGCCAAGCTCCACCATTCCACCCGCTATTCCTATGACCGGCCGGTTTCGCTCGGGCCGCAGATCGTCCGGTTGCGCCCCGGCCCCCATTGCCGCACGCCGGTGATGGCTTATTCGCTGAAAATCGAGCCGCAAAACCATTTCATCAACTGGCAGCAGGACCCGCACGGCAATTATCTGGCGCGGCTGGTTTTTCCGGAACCCACCGACGTGTTTTCGATCACGGTCGATCTGATCGCCGAGATGGCGGTCCAGAACCCGTTCGACTTCTTCGTCGAGGATTACGCGCAACGATTCCCCTTCGCTTATGCGGACTCCCTCGCCAAGGACATTTCGGCCTATGTCGGGCCCGAGCCGGCCGGGCCGTTGCTGCGAGGCTATCTCGACACGATCCCGCGCGTAGTGCGGGGGACGGTCGATTTCCTGGTCTGGCTCAATCAGGATTTACAACAAAAAATCAAATATTTGGTGCGCATGGAGCCCGGCGTGCAGACCCCGGAGGAAACGCTCCGGCTCGCCTCGGGCTCGTGCCGCGACACCGCCTGGCTGCTGGTGCAGGTTTTGCGCCATCTGGGCTTCGCCGCGCGCTTCGTTTCCGGCTACCTGATCCAGTTGCGCGCGGACGTGAAATCGCTCGACGGGCCTTCGGGGACCGACCACGATTTCACCGATCTCCACGCCTGGGCCGAGGTCTATATTCCCGGCGCCGGCTGGATCGGCCTCGACCCGACCTCCGGCCTGTTCGCCGGCGAAGGCCATCTGCCGCTGGCCGCTGCGCCGCATTATGCCTCCGTCGCGCCGATCGAGGGCTCTTTCTCCGGCGACGCCCGCGGCGATTTCGCTTTTGAGATGTCGGTCGAGCGGCTGGACGAAAAGCCGCGCGTCACCGCGCCCTTCTCCGACGAAGCCTGGCATGCGCTGGACGCGCTGGGCAAAAGGGTGGACGCCGATTTGCGCGCCCAGGACGTGCGCCTGACCATGGGCGGCGAGCCGACCTTCGTCTCGATCGACGACT
>JAKANG010000478.1 GCA_021812505.1 Pseudomonadota bacterium | reverse complement strand
GCGTCGCCAGCTCGACTGGACGCGGCGGCGGAATGACGCGCATCGCCGCTGTCGTGCTGGCCGCCGGCGTTTCGCGGCGCATGGGCGTCAACAAGCTCACCCTTTCGCTCGACGGCAAGCCGCTGATCCGTCACGTCCTCGACGCCATCGCGGCTTCGAGTCTTGTCGCAGCGACGGTCGTCCTCGGCCACGAGGCCGAGAAAGTGCGCGCGGCCTTGTCGGGCGCGCCGGCGCGCTTCGTCGTCAACGGAGACTTCGCCGACGGACTTTCGACCTCGCTCAAGGCAGGCCTGGCGGCGCTGCCCCGCGACATCGACGGCGCCATGATCTTCCTCGGCGACATGCCCGACATCCCGCCCGCACTGATCGACCGCATGGTCGCGGCTTTCGACCCCGAGGCCGGGCTGTCGATCGTCGTCCCCAAACGCCAAGGGCGCCGCGGCCATCCGGTGTTGTGGGGGCGCAAATTTTTCCCGCAGATCTTGCAGGAGGCCAAGGGCGACGCCGGCGCCAGAAACCTGCTCGAAGCACAGTCCGCCTTCGTCGCCGAGGTGGAGTGGGCAAGCGACGGGGTTTTGCTGGACCTCGATACGCCGGAGGCCTTCCACAGACGCGCGCGCAACGACGCAAACTGAAAAGGCGTTCAGCGATGGACCCAGCAAACCAAGAACGATCTCAGCGTGGCGGCGGTTCCGCTCAGAAAAGGTCGATGAAAGAGTGGCCGTCAGGCATGGACGCGTTTGCCATGTTCCGCCAGATGAGCCCGGACTGTATTCGTCGGCATGACCCGTCGCCATGCCAGATGTTCACGGGCTTTATGCGGTGTGAGCGGCGCCTGCTGGTCGGCGCTCTTGAGGCGACAAAACGGCGTCGTGGGACGAGTGATCTCGTCGCAAATCGCCTCGGCGTCCGCCGCGTCGGTCTTGCCGCGCTTCACATGCGGCTTCACAGAGGCTGGCGGCGACAACCGGATTTCGTGACCAAGCGTCTTCAGTTCGTCAAGGCCGGGCGCTCGCGCCGGGCCATGGGCGGCCCGACATTCGTTGAAATTTCGCTATGTCGATCTCTCCGCGGGAATTCATGGCTTCCCGCGACGTTTTCGCCTCGCTTCGCTGCCGCAACGACGGAATGGCTTGGGCTTTCTGGCGGTCTTCCCGACCGTCCGGCTCAGCTGGCGTGCGGACCACTCAACAGCTTGATCGCGGCCTCGATATGCCGCCAGGTCTTGGCCTCTTCGCGCTCGTGTTTTTCTTCATGGGCGCGCGCCTTCTGCGCGGCCTCGGCGATGGCCTTGTCGCCATGGGCTTCGAAAAGCCGGCGCGCATAATCCTGAATGTCGATTTCCTGCATGATTCTGTCCTCGCGCCCAGTGGAAATGTCCGCTCGGGGGAATCCGAAACGGCGTAGAAGTTTCGGCCTCATTCACGCCGAATCTGTGGCGGCCACCCGTGCAGCTTTCGCCGGATTGGCTCCGTGGTTTGGAACGCCCGACAGAAAGGGTCCGGCGCGATCTTGCCGACGGGCGGACCGGCTTTATGATGGGCCGAAGATCGGGCGGACGCTCCGATCGGGAAAAAGATCCTTGCATGGCGTACAAGACCATCCAGCTGCTCCTGACCGTGAATGAAAATCCGCAGGCGGAGGCGGTGATCGACCATGCGATCGAATTCGCGCGGCGCGAAGGCGCGCATCTTTCGGTGCTGGCGAACGCGCAACGCGTCGATCTCCCCGGGATTCCCCTACTGCCTCTGGCCAACGCCATCGTCGCCGAAATCAACGACGAACGCCTCGCCAAGGCGAAAAGCCTTGGCGGCCATGTCGAAACCGCGGCGCGCCTCGCGGGGGTCAATATAGATTGCGCGATCGTCCAACTCGCCGCCGACGAGGCCGGAACGGCCTTCTGCGCCGCGGCGCGCCTGTGCGATCTCGTCATCGTCGCTCAGGCGAAGGGCGTCCTGCTCGCCGAGCAGAGGCTGATCGAAAAAGTTCTGTTCAGTTCCGGCTGCGCCGTTCTCGTCGTTCCCCAGGAATGGGACGCCGGCCCGGCGCTGAAAAATGTCGTCGTCGCCTGGGACGGCGGGGCGAGGGCGGCGCGCGCGGTCACGGACGCCATGCCATTGCTCGAAAAAGCGGATCGTGTCGAGGTGGTCTGCGTCACCGACGACGTGGACGACGTCCGTGGCGCGGAGCTCGCGCGCCGCCTGAGCCGCCACGGCGCTCATGTCAGCGTCGCCAACCTTCCCTTCATCGGCGCCGAAGCCGGCAGAACCTTGATGCAGCATATAGGCTCCATGCCGGTCAGCCTGCTGGTGATGGGCGCCTACGCCCATTCCCGCCTCATGGAGTTGGTGATCGGCGGCGCGACCAATGTGATGCTGAACGAGGCAAGAGTTCCGGTGCTTTATTCATTCTGATTTTTCCGGCGGGCGGCGGTCGCGCCGCCGGAAGCGGGCCGCGGCGTCCCTGGACTTGCGTCCGATCCAGCGATTGGCCTTTTCCACGGCCGGAAAATCGAGCGCGAGCAGCGACAGGCCGAGAGGGATCATCCAGA
>JAKANG010000477.1 GCA_021812505.1 Pseudomonadota bacterium | reverse complement strand
CGAAGAATTTCTGGAAAAAAATCCGCAAGGCCTGGTTCCGGCGCTCGAACTCGACGACGGGACCGTGCTCACCCAATCGCTGGCGATCATCGAATTTCTCGAAACCTTGCAACCGGAACCCCGGCTGATCCCGGCCGACTCCGTTCTTGCCGCGAAAGTGCGCGCCGTCGCGTTGACGGTCGCCTGCGAAATCCACCCGCTCAATGTCGTGCGTGTGCTCGATTATCTGAAAGAGGAGCTCCATCAAGGCGAGGAGGAGGTCGGCGCGTGGATTCGTCACTGGATTTTGAACGGCGGGCTCGACTCCATCGAACAGACGATCGCGCCGGCTCCGTTCTGCTTCGGCGAAAAGCCGACCTTGGCCGATGTCTGCCTGATCCCGCAGCTTTTCAATGCCCGGCGCTACGCCACGCCTCTGGACCATCTGCCGAAAATCCTCGCCGTCGAGGCGGCCTGCGCCGAATTGCCCGCTTTCCGGGCCGCCGATCCCTTCCAGCAAAAAGACGCGGAATAGGCCCCCGGGTGGTCGCCCGTTCGCGCCGGAAATGCTAGGGTCGCGCCATGGCTGATTTTCTCAAATTCGAGCGCGACGGGCCGGTCGTGGTTCTGACCATGGACGAGCCGGCGACGCGCAACGCGCTGACCGGAAACAGCGCGGTGGATGAATTCGTCGCTGCGGCGGCGCGCATCGCCGCCGATGACGGCGTGCGCGCGGTCGTCGTCACGGGCGCCGGGCCGGTTTTCAGCTCGGGCGGCAATGTCCGGGACATGCGGCGTTATGCCGATGAGGCCATTCCGGCCGAACGAATCCGCGAGGAATATCGGCGCGGCATCCAGCGCCTGCCGCTGGCGCTCTTTCATCTCGATGTGCCGACCATCGCCGCGGTCAACGGACCGGCAATCGGCGCCGGCTGCGATCTCGCCTGCATGTGCGACATTCGCCTCGCGGCGGCGACGGCGAGCTTCGCCGAAAGTTTCGTCAAGATCGGCATCATCCCCGGCGACGGCGGCGCCTGGCTGCTGCCGCGCGTCGTCGGCGCGTCGAAAGCGGCGGAAATGGCTTTTACCGGCGAACCGATCGACGCCGCCGAGGCTCTGCGCTGCGGCCTGGTCAGCGCGGTCACGCCCCCGGACGACCTTCTGGCGGCGGCGCTCGGCTTGGCGCGAAAAATCGCCGCCAATCCCGGCCCCGCCCTGCGCATGACCAAAAAACTCCTGCGTCAAGGCCAAAGCCTGTCGTTGGAAGCCCTGCTTGAACTCTCCGCCTCTTTCCAGGCCCTGGCGCACAAAACGCCGGAGCATGAAGAGGCGGTGCGGGCTTTCATCGAGAAGCGCACGCCGAGGTTCGAGTGAAGGCTGATTTCGCCGCGCCGCCATATGCGGCGCTCTGGGAACGAAAAAATGAAGAGACGGCTGTTCCTGCTCCGCCACGCGAAATCGTCATGGGATGACTTGGCGATCCCCGATCACGACCGCCCATTGAACAAGCGCGGCAGGAAAGCGGCCATCGCCATGCGAAAATTCATCCGCGCCGCGAAAATCAATCCCGATCTGGTGTGCGTCTCGAGCGCAACGCGGGCGACGCAGACCCTGGAGGCGCTCGCGCCCTGGCGCCGGCCGCCGCCGGTGGAGGTCATGGATGAACTCTACCTTGCGTCGGCGCAAAAAATCATGGGGCTGGCGCGCCGCTTCCCCGACTCGTCTCGCGCGGTGCTCGTGATCGGCCACAATCCCGGCCTGCAGGAATTCGCCCTGCTCCTCGCCAGCGGAAAAGATGACGCTGATGTCCTGCGCATGGCCGAAGCCTTTCCAACCGGAGCCATGGCGCAGTTCGAGCTCGACTGTTCTTGGTCGCAAATTGATGAGGGATCGGGACGGCTGACGAGCTTTGTTGCGCCACGGGAGCTGAAATCGCCGTGATGGCTTGGCATTGCGCGAAGCCGCGCGGCGGCCGCGCCAACACAATTGCGCCGTAAATTCGGACCAGATTAAAAGAAAGCCGCGCGCCACGCGGCCGCCGAAATTTTTCGACGACTCCGGGGGAAAGCGCGCGTCACTCGCGGAGGGAAGTTTGCGATGCCGATCGCAGCGCATTTGAGCGAGCATCTCGCCCGCAAGCAGATCAAATTCGATATCGCGTCGCATCGGCGGACAAAGACCGCGATCACTTCGGCCAAAGCAAGTCACATATCCGCCGACTGTTTGGCGAAGGGCGTGGTTTTGCGGGCGCGCGACGGCTATTTCGTCGCCGTCTTGCCGGCGTCGCTGCGGATCAATATGTCGAGGCTCGACAAGCTGGTCGGCGAAACCTGCGCCCTGGCGACGGAAAGCGAGCTTGATCAGCTGTTCGAAGATTGCGCGCATGGCGCGGTTCCCCCCGTCGGGGAATGCTATGGGCTCGACGTCGTTGTCGAAGCCAGCATCTGCGATGCGCCGGACGTTTATTTTGAAGGCGGCGATCACACGACTCTGGTGCATGTGAGCCCGGAGCAATTCGCGCAACTGAGCGAAAATGCGCGTTTCGCGCATTTTGCCGCCGCCCGGGAATGAGAG
>JAKANG010000476.1 GCA_021812505.1 Pseudomonadota bacterium | reverse complement strand
GCTTCGCCTTGTCGAGGCTTTCACGAGCGCGGGCGAGCCATTCCCCGGCGCGGGCGTCAAATGCGCTCGTCATGCTCGAGCTCCGCGAGAATTTGCGCGAGATCGGCGCGCCAGGAATTGCGCACCGACAGATGTGGCGTGCGCAATTCGAGGCCGGCGATCAGGTCTGGTTCGGTCTTGAAGGAAAATGCCGGCGAAGCCCCCAGCGCCGCGCCGATGGCCGCGCCGACGCGGCTCTGGAGCGCCGGATCGAGCGGCGCGGCGGAGATGACGTCGACTTCGTCGGCCGCGCCGAGCGTCGCGCGGGCATCGGCGGGCAAGCCGGCGATTTTGCCGGTGAGCCAGCGCAGGAAGGCTTCGGTCACGGCGGCCCCGTCGAGGCGCGCGGCGAGCCGGGCGGCGACCGTCAGGGCGAGTTCGCCGGCCCGCGAGGTCCAGACGCGCGCGGCTTCCTCCTCCTCATGGGCGATCGCCGTCCGGCTCTGCTCGCGCGAGGCGGCGATTTCGGCTTCCGCCTTGACGAGCAGGGCGCCGCGCGCCTCCGTGGCCTCCCGCCAGGCTTCGGCGAGGATTTTCTCGCGCTCTTCCTCGAAGCCGGCGCTGCGCCGCCTGGCCTCTTCGAGCGCTTGCGCGGCGGCGTCGCGATCCGCCTGGGCCTGATCGAGCAGATCGCGCGCGATCTGGCGGCGCCGCTCGATCAAGGCGGCCACAGGCCGCCAGAAGAAGCGGGAAAGCAGCCAGACCAGAATAAGAAAATTGACGGTCTGGAGGCTGAAGGTCCACCAGTTGATCGTCATTTCAGCAGCGGATTGGCGAACAGCAGCAGCAGCGCGATCACGAGGCAATAGATCGCCATGGTTTCAATCATCGCCAGGCCGACAAACAAGGTGCGGGATATGGTGTTGGCCGCCTCGGGCTGGCGGGCGATCGCATCCATGGCGGCGGCCACCGCGCGACCTTCGGCGAGCGCGGGGCCGATCGCCCCGAACGAGACGGCGACGGCGGCGGCGATGATGCTTGCAAACTCCAGCCAGTTCATGGGGCTTCCTTTTCCGGCTTGCCGGGGGCTTGGGACTCCAACCCTTCGGCAATGAACACCATTGCGAGGATCGCAAAAATATAGGCCTGCACCGCGCCGGTGAGCATATGGAGCGCCATCAGCGGAATCGGAACGAACAAGCCGGCGAGCGACAGAACGATCCCGATCAGGAAGACGCCGCTCATCATATTGCCGAACAGGCGCACGAACAGGGAGAAGGTGCGCGTGAGCGTCTCGATGAAATTAAGCGGGATCATCAGGGGACTGGGCGAGGCGAACGAGGAGAGATAGCCGCGCCAGCCGCCGGCGCGCACCCCGAAGTAAATCACCGCCAGAAAGACCAGAACGGCAAGCGCCGCATCGGTCTGGGGACAGGCGGTGGGCGGCTCGACCCCCGGCAGCAGCCCCGACCAGTTGGCGATGAGGATGAACAGGAACAGGCTGCCGATGAAAGCGCGATAGGGGGCCGGCTCCACCCGCATCGTATCCTGGATCTGGTTGTCCACTGTTTCGACCAGGAGTTCGATGACGGCCTGCTTCCCGTCGGGGACGAGCGTCAGCCGATGTGCGAGCAAGTAGCCGCCGACCACGAGCCCGGCCATGATCGCCCAACTCACGACCACCGGCGCGCCGATCGGAATCCCGCCAAGATGGAACAGGCATTCGGTGACGAGCGGCGATTTCATGGCGTCCGCTCTTTCAGCCGCCGCACCACGAAAAAGCGGGCCAGCAGGACGCCGCCGGCGGTCGCGAGAAGGGCGCCCGCGCCGCCACGGCTGGCGAGGCCGAGCGCCAGGGCCATGAGCGCGAAGCGGCCGGCCATGGCGAGGATTGTCCGCCCCGTTCCCGCGGCCTGCGCCAGCGCTTGGGCGTTTCGCCAGACGGCCAGGAAATAAAGGGCGCCGGCGCCGATCCCCGCCGCGAAAAAGGCGATCAGCCGCAGTCCTTCGCTCAGACGGGAGGGATCGAAGCTCATGCCTTTTCCACCCATTTCCAGGCGGACCACACGCCCAGTGCGAAGCCGATCAGCAGGAGCGGCGCGGTCCAGAACAGCTGCGAATGGGTGACCCTGTCCAGCCAGCGTCCGATGAAGACGCCAAGGAGCGTGGGGGTCACGATCACCCATCCGAGCACGCCGATCTGCGCCAGGCGGCGAATGACCGAAGGCTCGCTTTCCGCCGCGCCGCGCTTGTCGCGTTCCGCGCCACGGCGCGCCGCGCGGACCAGAGGATCGTTTTCGTCGTGATTTTCCGACTGGCCGCCCATCTCAGACTCCACGGCGCTCGGGGCGAAGAAGGCGCATGATCTGGCGGATCGCCAGAAGCTGCAACCGGGTCGCGCTGACGCGCTCGACGCGCTCGAAGTCGGCCTGCTCCCGGAACCGGGCGAGGACCGTTTGATCGAGGGCTTCAAGATCGTCGCTAGCGACCGCCTCGCGCGTCGCGACGGCAATGTCGGCGCCGCCGGTCACCGACAGGACGCCGCGGCGCACCGCGCAATAGCGCCGGACCGAATC
>JAKANG010000475.1 GCA_021812505.1 Pseudomonadota bacterium | reverse complement strand
GGCCGCCATGCAGCGACACCGCACGGCGGCAGGCGAGGCAGGCGGGCGGATAGAGCAGGTCGAGCGCCATCCCGCCCGCCTTCCTCAGGGCGAGCGCGCCGTCCTTCAGCCAGGAGGGCGCCGCGAAGGGCGCGAGAGGAATCCGGAGCATGACCTTAACCTAGCGCGTATCCGAGGCGCGCGCGACTTTGACGCGGGCGGCGGGGCGGCGCATAAGGAGCCCGTGTCGAACCCGCCGCTCATCTTCGATCGCGCCTTATGGCGCAAACGTCTCGCGCGCGCCCTGCGCCGCGAAAACCACTGCGACTTCCTCGCTGAGCGCGTCGCCGAGGATCTCGTCTTCCGCCTTGCGCCGATCAGCCGCGCCTTTCCGCGGGCGCTCGACCTCGGCTCGCCCCATCCGGCCATCGGACGGGCGCTGGCTGCGTCCGGGCGGCTGGTGACGCGCGCAGCGCCCCATGTTTCCGCGCTTGGCGCGTCGACGCCGGCGCTCGTCGCCGACGAGGAGGCGCTGCCGTTCGCGCCGCAGAGTTTCGACCTGGTCGTCAGCGCGCTCAGCCTGCAATTCGCCAATGACCTCCCAGGCGTCTTCGCCCAGGTTCGCCGCATCCTCGCGCCCGACGGCCTGTTCGTTGCCGCGTTGCTGGGCGGGCAGACGCTGGCTGAACTGCGCCTTTGCCTCGCCCAGGCCCAGGAGGAGATCGAGGGCGGGGCCAGCCCGCGGGTCGCGCCTTTCGCGGATTTGCGCGACCTTGGCGGCCTGTTGCAGCGCGCCGGCCTCGCGCTGCCGGTGACCGATTGCGACGCCTTCACCGTGCGTTACGCCAATGTCTTCGACCTGATGCGCGATCTGCGGGCCATGGGTGCGACCAATGTGCTCGTCGCGGGCGCCCGCCGGCCCCTGCGCCGGGACGTCGCTTTGCGCGCCGCCGCGATCTATGGCGAAAAATATTCCGACGCCGACGGGCGGGTCCGCGCGACCTTCGAAATCGTCTGGGCCTCGGGCTGGGCGCCGCACGAGAGCCAGCAGAAGCCGCTTGCCCCCGGTTCGGCGCTGACGCCGCTCAGCGCCGTGCTGGGCGACAAGAGCGGGAAGGCTTAAGCTTTTTTCGGCGCTGTCGCGCCGAGCGCCGCGATGAGCGCGATCGCGCCGGAAACCGGCACGTTCCAGCCCGCCATCGACAGGCCGAGGATGCGGAGCGCGGCTTCGTCGCAGCGCACGACATGGACCGATTCGAGCTGGGCGCGGAACGCCGCCATCGAGGTTGGCGCGGCGAAAGCGCCGGTGCAGCCGGCGGGGCCAGGCCAGATTTTCCATTCGACCCCTGCGTGATAAGCGGCCAGGACCGCGCCGGCGACAAAACCGGCGGCGATGAGGCCGAGCACGATCCGCGCGGCGAGCGGCGGCGCGTTCCGGGCCAGAAAAATGGCGGCGGCGCCAAGCGGCAGCGCCGCATAGAAGGGATAGCGCTGCAGCAGGCACAATTCGCAAGGCTGGAAGCCAAGCGCCTGGATGGTCCAGGCGCTGGCGAGCGAAACAACGGAGGCCGCGAGCACGATCGCCGTGGCGGCAAGAGGCTGCAAGGCGACGCGAAGGCGGGCGAAGGAGGTCATGACGTCACACCAGATGGGCTGCTGTCCAGAAGCCGAAGACGATGATGGCCAGAAGGATCATGACGAACCAGGCGAAATGCTTGTCGAGCCAGACCCGCATCTGGTCGCCGAAATGGTTCATCGCCGCCGCCACCAGAAAGAAGCGCGCCCCGCGGGTGATCGCCGCCAGCAGGACGAACAGCGGCAGATTGTAGCCGAGCAGGCCGCTGACGATCGTCACGAGCTTGAAGGGGATCGGCGTGAGACCCTTCACGAGGATGAAGGCCCAGCCCCAGTGCGCGTAGAATTCACGCAAGGTTTCGATGCGCGCGCCATAGCCGTAGAGCTTGATGATATATTGGCCGAGCGTGTCGTAAAGCAGGGCGCCGATCGCATAGCCCAGCACGCCCCCCGTCACCGAGGCGATCGTGCAGACGGCCGCATAGAACCAAGCCTTCTGCGGCTTGGCCAGCGACATGGGAAGCAGGATCAGGTCCGGCGGCAGCGGAAAGAAGGAGCTTTCGGCAAAGGCGATGCCGGCGAGCGCCAGAGTCGAATGCCGGCTCTCCGCCAGCGACAGCGTCCAGTCGTAAAGCTTTTTGAACATCAGGATCCGATCTGCTCCGGGCGCGTGCTTGGTACACCTTCGCGCGGAGGCGGCCAAGGCGTCGTCGCCTTTTCATCGCGCAAAAATGGCGGAAGCCGGGCGGCGGCGATTGACGGCGCCGCTTTGCGCGCTATAGTCCGCGCCGCTTGAGGGCTTTTCGCTCCCAAAAGCCCCTGTGGCGGAATTGGTAGACGCGCTCGACTCAAAATCGAGTTCCGCAAGGAGTGCTGGTTCGATCCCGGCCAGGGGCACCATTTTCTCATCTCAATTTATTTCAGGCCATCTCAAGCCATCTCTTAAGTACTTGAAAAATAAGAAATAAATGCATCTGATCTGTGTCTGATTGTCCCAGGCCGCACC
>JAKANG010000474.1 GCA_021812505.1 Pseudomonadota bacterium | reverse complement strand
CGCTCTGCGCGAGGCCGCCCGCCATCTCGCGCCAATATCCACCGCGAGGTCCGCCAGGCCATGATCCTCAACGAACAGCAAACAACGATCAGAGATATTGCCCGAAAGTTCGCGCGCGAGCGGCTGAGGCCCAATTCCGCGGCCTGGGACCGCGACTGCGCCTTCCCGCGCGAGGCGCTGATAGAGATGGGTCAGCTGGGGTTCCTGGGCATGACCGTCCCGGAGGAATGGGGCGGGGTCGGCGCCGACGCGGTGTCGCTTGCCGTCGCCATCGAGGAAATCGCCGCCGGCGACGCCGCCTGCGCCACCATCATGAGCGGGCACAATTCGGTCGGGTGCATGCCGATCGTGCTGTTCGGCGCGCCGGAGCAGAAGGAACGTTTCCTGCGGCCGATGGCCGAGGGCGCCATGCTATCGGCCTTCTGCCTGACAGAGCCGCAAGGCGGCTCCGACGCCGGCGCGATGACCGCCCGCGCCCGACGCGACGGCGACGCCTACATCCTGTCGGGGACAAAGCAATTCATCACGAGCGGCAAGAACGCCGATGTCGCGCTGATCTTCGCCAAGACAAATCCGGCGGAGGGCGCTAGGGGCATTTCGGCGTTCGTCGTCCCAACCGACACTCCCGGCTATGTCGTCGGCCGGGTCGAATCCAAGCTCGGCCAGCATGCCTCGGACACCTGTCAGATCCTGCTGGAGGATATGCGCGTCCCGGCGGCGCTGCGGCTCGGCGAGGAAGGCCAAGGTTATCGCATCGCCCTTTCCAACCTCGAGGGCGGGCGCATCGGCATCGCCGCCCAAGCGGTCGGAATCGCCCAGGCGGCGCTCGATGCGGCGTACGCCTACGCCCAGCAGCGTGTGACCTTCGGCAAGCCGATCATCGAGCACCAAGCGGTCGGCTTTCGATTGGCGGCCATGGCGACCCGGATCGAGGCGGCGCGGCAGCTTGTGCTGCATGCGGCCGCGTTGCGCGACCACGGCCGGCCTTGCCTCAAGGAAGCCTGCATGGCCAAGCTCGTGGCCTCCGAGACTGCGGAATGGGTATGCTCGGAGGCGATCCAGACCCTCGGCGGCTATGGTTATCTCACCGATTTCGGGGTCGAGCAGCTTTACCGCGACGCCCGCGTCACCCGCATTTATGAAGGCGCAAACGACATCCAGCACCTCGTCATCCTGCGCGAAATGGCGAAGGCGTGACGTGACCGCGCAACGACAGCTCCCGCTGGCAGGTCTTCGCGTCCTCGACTTCAGCGCCTTGCTACCTGGTCCGATGGCGAGCCTCATCTTGGCCGAGGCGGGAGCCGACGTGATCAAGGTGGAGCGTCCGGGCGGCGAGGACATGCGGCGCTACGCCGTTCGTTTCGGAGAAACCAGCGCCAATTTCGCCCTGCTCAATCGAGGCAAGGGCAGTCTTTGCCTCGATCTCAAGAACGAGAGCGAACGCGCCCGGCTGGAGCCCTACCTCATCGCCGCCGACGTGTTGATCGAGCAATTCCGCCCCGGCGTCATGGAGCGGTTGGGACTAGGTTACGAACGCCTCAGCCAGATCAATCCACGCCTCATCTATTGCTCGATCACTGGCTATGGCCAGGAGGGCGCGAGACGCGACGAGGCCGGCCACGATCTCAATTATATGGCCGCGACCGGAATTCTCGGGTTGAGCCGCGGTGTCGACGGCGCCCCGGTGCTGCCGCCTGTGCTGGCCGGCGACATCGGCGGAGGCGCCTATCCTGCGGTGGTCAACATTCTGCTCGCCCTCTGCAGGCGCGCGCGCGACGGCAATGGCTGCTACATCGACGTCGCTATGGCCGACTCCTTATTCACCTTCGCCTATTGGGGACTTGGCGCAGGGTTCGCCGCCGGCGCCTGGCCGAAGCCGGGCGACGAACTTGTGACGGGAGGCTCGCCCCGCTACCAGATCTATCGGACAGCCGACGGGCGCTACCTGGCGGCGGCGCCGCTCGAAGAGCGGTTCTGGCGGAATTTTTGCGACGCGATCGGCCTCGATCCTGACCTTTGCGACGAGTCCGCAGACCCGCAGGCTGTCAAGGCGGCGGTCGCGCAGCGCATCGCCGGCGCCACTGCCGAGGAATGGCGGCGACGGTTCGCCGGGCGGGACGTGTGTGTCTCGGAAATCGCCGCACTGCAGGAGGCGGTGGCCGATCCCGCGTTTGTAGCGCGTGGTCTGTTCTCTCGGCAGGTTTCAGGCGAGAACGGCGCGATTTCGGCGCTGCCGTTGCCGCTCGCCCCGGAGCTTCGCCGCAGCGACCAGAAATTGGGCTACGCTCGTCTCGGGGACGCCGCTTCCTGCGCCTTTTCGCAGAAGCGGGGTCCCCAATTTGGTGGCGCGTAAGCTATTGATAAAGAGAAATAAATGCGATCATTGGCGGGTTCTCGTGCGCGCTGAAGCGGGACCTCCCAAATTTCGGCAAGATACCTTGGAGCGAACCGCCGCCTTGGCTTCAACGGCTCGAACGCCGGCAGTATGAACGAGACGAACGCATTATGAAGATTACACAAGCCTTCGCCTTCGAGGCGGCGCATTATCTGCCGAACGTCCCGGAATCCC
>JAKANG010000473.1 GCA_021812505.1 Pseudomonadota bacterium | reverse complement strand
CCTGGTGCGGCTGCAGCATGCCGAGCGTCACGCAGGCTTCCATGCCCATGTCGCGCACGCCCTTGACCATGTCGACCACCGAGTCGAATTCCTTGCCGTCGCGCACCGAGCGCCAGGCCGCGCCCATGCAGAAGCGCGAGGCGCCCGCCTCCTTGGCGATACGGGCGCGGTACAGAACGTCCTCAACGTCGAACATGGTCTCCTTGACCTGTCCGGTGGTCTTGGCGTGATGGGCGCTCTGCGGGCAATAGCCGCAATCCTCGGCGCAGCCGCCCGTCTTGATCGACAACAGGCTTGCGAGCTGAATGCTGTCGTCGTGATATTGACGATGGACACTTTGCGCGCGATGCACGAGTTCGAGCAGCGGCAAGGCGAAAAGCGCTTCGATTTCTTCCTGCGCCCAGTCGTGGCGGATCGGCGCCTTCGCCGAAATCTGCGGATTGATCGTCATGTCATTCCCGTGACTTTGGTTTCCGGCTGTCTTATCAGAATGGCCTCAAATGGCAAAAACGCCCATCTATCGCGCTTATTGCGACGCCCGGACCGGACAGAACCGGCTGCGCCGGCTGCAAACGGCCACGCTTGCGCCGCAAGGCCGCATTTTGCGGGACGGACGCGCGCTGACGAATTTCGCCAGCAACGATTATCTCGGCTTGAGCCAGCACCCCGCCCTGATCGAAGCCGCCTGTTCTTATACCAAAAGATATGGCGCCGGGGTCGCCGCCTCGCGGCTGGTGACTGGCGAAAACCCGGAATTCGCGGCGCTCGAGGCGCGCATGGCCGCCGCGAAGAACCAGCCTGCCGCCCTCATCATGGCGGCGGGCTACCAGACCAATCTCACCGCGCTCGCCGCTCTGGCCGAGCCGGAGATGGCCAGGCGCCCGGTGAGCATCCTGGCCGACCGCCTTGCCCATCATTCGCTCCTGCAAGGCGCGCTTCTTTCGGGCGCCCGGCTGATGCGTTTCCGCCACAATGACTGCGACCATCTCGAAAGCCTTTTGCGTAGCCGTGCGAGAAAGGGCGATTATTGCGTCATCGTCACCGAAAGCGTGTTCGGTATGGACGGCGACCTGGCCGATCTCGCCCGCATCGGCGCGCTGGCGCGTGATTTCGGCGCCCTGCTCTATGTGGATGAGGCCCACGCCACCGGCGTTTTTGGCGCGCGCGGCTATGGCCTTTGTGAAGATTTCCCGGAGCTGGTCGATGTCGCCATGGGCACCTTTGGAAAGGCGCTGGGCGGCTTCGGCTCCTATCTCGCCTGCGACGCCGACATCCGCGATTTTTTAGTCCAGCGCTGTGGCGGTTTCATATATAGCACCGGCCTCCCCCCGGCCGTGCTTGGCGCCATCGACGCAGCCCTCGCGCTTGTGCCGCAAATGGCTCGCGAACGTGAACGGCTGCTGTCACGCGCGGAAGTCTTTCGCGCGACGCTTCGGGCCCAAGGCTGGAATTGCGGGGCGAGCGCCAGCCAGATCGTGCCTGTCATCGTCGGCGGCGAGGCCGAGACCGTCGCGCTTGCCGCGGAACTGGAGCGCCGCGGTTTTTGGGTCGCCGCCATCCGGCCGCCGACCGTGCCGCAAGGGTCGAGCCGTTTGCGCATTTCCCTCAGCGCCGTTCACACGGAGGAAGATTTAGATGCGCTCGTCGCCGCTCTCGGCGAATTCGCGCCGAAAAATGCTGGCGCGGCGGCATGAGGCTGGTTTTCATCCATGGCTGGGCGCTCGGCCCCGAAATCTGGGACATGCTGGCGCCGCTGCTCCCGGCGCGGCACATACGAGTCGATCTCGGCTTTTTCGGTCAGCCGGACGTCCCGGCCCTGCAATACGGCGACATTCTCGTCAGCCATTCCGCCGGCCTGCTCTGGGGCCTGCGTCAGCGCGGCGACTGGGCGGGCGTCGTGGCGATCAATTCCTTCGCCCGCTTCCGCCTCGATGCTTCGGGCGAGGGTTGCGTTCCGCCCGCCGCGCTGCGGGCCATGCGGCAGGCGCTGGAGCGCGACGCGCAAGCCTGCGCCGACAATTTCCGCGCCACGCATGGACTGGCGCCGGCGGCGGGAAAGGCGCAAAAGCAGCGCCTGATGGATGGGCTCGACCTTTTGCGCGATTTCGACGCCACGCCCTTGGCCGGCGGCAGGCCGACGCTCGTGCTCGGGGCGCTAGACGACGCGCTCGCGCCGCCCGCCGCCTCGCGCCGTCTCGCCGAAATTTCGGGTGGGACGCTGGCGCTCCATGAGGCCGGCGGCCACGGCATGCCCTGGGCGTCGCCGGAATTCTGCGCCGAACAGATCAACGCTTTCCTGCGCGCTCATGACTTCTGACCCTAATCCGATCGTCGCCGCTTTCGACGCGGCGGCGGAAACCTACGATTTGGTCACGCCCGTCCAGCGCGAGGTCGCGCGCGCCCTGGTTTTCCGCGCCGCGGCGGCTATCGAAACGACGCCGCTCAACATCCTCGACCTCGGCGCGGGCGCCGGCCATGTGACCGGCTTCGCGCTGGCGCAATGGCCGGATGCGAAAATCGCCGCGCTCGACGCCGCGCCCGCCATGCTGCGGAAACTGCGCGCCAAATA
>JAKANG010000472.1 GCA_021812505.1 Pseudomonadota bacterium | reverse complement strand
ATGAAAATCGCTGGGGCGCCCAAGACTCCCGATTGCCGAAACTGGGACGGAGGACGCCAGTTACGGTTTGCAGTGGGGCGCGGGGCGACGGCGCCTGCAGAGACAATTCGCATAATCAATATTATGGAACTTTTACATCAGCGCGGTCAAACAATCTGTTGGCGTCCGTATCGCCCCTAACGCTTGATGTGTTCGCCGCAGGTCCCGCGCCAGCAGCCGTTTCAAGAGCCGGCGACCGAGCCCGGTCATTGCGCCGCGCGGGCGATGATCACGATCGGCGCCGCGACCGCCGCGATCGGCAGCGAAAGGACGGTCTTGACCACGCCAGGCGTCGCTTCCAGCGGCGCGTTGGCCGCCTGTTCAATCGGCGTCGTTCCTTCCGTATGAACGCCTTGCGCCAGCACCTCCTTGAGCTGAGGCGCGATCGCCGCGATCTCCGCGAATTTGTCGTGATTGAGCGGACCTTCGCCCTTCACATGGCTCAGGTCGACGACGATGGCGTTATATTGGGTCAGGTCCGCCGCGTTCTTGTAGTCGCCAAGCCTTGCCTTGTCGCCGGCGATGAAGGTGGACAAGGCCAAGGCGCGGTCGTCGCGCGACAGAACGATCAGGAACGGCTGTTTCGGCTTGCCGATCCGCGCCATCTGCGAGCGAAACACATCGACGTCGATGTCCGGCGAAGCGAGAATGATCATGCCCAGTTTCTGGCTGTAGCCATGAAGCTCCCTGGTCATGGCGATGTTGCGGAAGGCTTCCACGGTCACCCAATTACCCATGGAATGAGCGATGAGACTGATCTTTTCCGCCTTGCTTCGGGCGAGAAGCACAATCAGGCGCTCGAGTTGGTCGCGGGCGATGGTGGCGCTGTTCTGGTCATAGACATAGCCGGACAGTTCGCCGCGCGACGCCCAGCTGAAATAGACCGGCACGGCCGCCGATTTCGAATCCTGGACGACCTGGGCCATGCGGTAAAGGCCCTCCGGGAACTTGGTATTGTATCCGTGGACGAAGAGCAGGACGTTGCGCTTGCCCGGCGGCCGTTGCGCCAGTTGCTGGTCGAGCGCGGCGACGAAGGCCTTTTCGCCGTCGAAATAGTCCGCCTCGCGGGTGACGAAATCGGTCGCCGGGTTGCCCGGACGTTGCGACGGCCATTCGATATTGCCGGCGACATGGGTCGGCGGCACGCTGACCACGGCTTGGGCGAACTGGAGTTCGCGACTGCGCTCGCCGCTGAACATGGCGCCGGGATCGGCTGAGCGTTTCCGCGTCGTCGCGATCAGAATGGTGTGGCTGGCGGCGCCGGGAGCGCTCGCCGTCACCGGCGGATACATCGGGTCGGCGCCGGGGCGGGCGCAGGCCGCGAGCAGGCCGGGCAGGACCAGGACCAAAAAAATCGCGCGCGCCCGGCGCCGGAAATCCGACTCCAGCGCCTTTCCGGGCATGAACGAAGCTGGATGCAAAAAGATTTCTCTCACGAATTCCTGGGCCCCTGCCCCGATCGCGCTTCCGTCACGGACGAATGGAGCGCCGCAGGCTATACGAAACGCGTCGTCTCGGCCATCGCGGGCGTCCCCGGAAAGCTCGCCGGAAAGTTCCCGGAGGGGAAGAAATCGCGCGCGAGCGGGACAATTCCGTTCAGGCCGAATGGGCGCGGTTGTGGACGTTGTTCTCCGCCGCCAAAGGCTACGAGGTTGATAGAACGATTGAATATTTTGCTCCGGCTGAACGCGCGGGGCCAGTTTGCGGGGCGCGCGCGGGCGGCTGTTGCAGCGGCGCCGCACCCGCGGCTTATTTTTCGGATCGGCGACAAGGCGCGGACGGCCGTCGTGGCCTCGAAGGGCGCCATTACGGCGAAAAACGAAAAACCCGATGATCTTTACCGGAGCTGTTCTATGATCGCCGCGCAGAATCCCCTCGAACAGGCGCCACATGACCTCGAAAAAAGCCGAATATGGTTTCGCGACCCGGGCGATCCACCACGGGTATAACCCGTTCGATTATCATGGCGCGCTAAATCCGCCGGTCTTCCTGACTTCGACCTACGCCTTCGCCAGCGCGCAAGCTGGCAGCGACATTTTCGCCGGCGAGGCCCAAGGCTATGTTTACAGCCGTGTCGGCAATCCCACAGTCAGCGTGCTGGAAGCGCGGCTGGCCGAACTGGAAGGCGGCGAAGCGGCGCTGGCGACCTCCTCCGGCGTCGGCGCCCTGACGGCGGTCATCTGGACCCTGCTCAAATCCGGCGACGAGATCGTGGCGGACCAGATGCTCTATGGCTGCACATTCGGCCTGCTGGAGCATCATATACGGCGTTTCGGCGTCGAAACCCGTTTCGCCGACCTGACCGAGCCCGCCAATCTGAAAAAGGCGCTCGGACCGAAGACCCGGATGGTGTTCACCGAAACGCCGTCCAATCCCAACATGCGGATCGTGGACATCGCGGCGATAGCCGAAATCTGCCGCAAGGCCGGCGTCCCGTTCGTCGTGGACAACACCTATTGCACCCCCTATCTCCAGCGGCCCTTGGCTCTGGGCGCCGACATCGTGACCCATTCGGCGACCAAATGTCTCCGCGCCCATG
>JAKANG010000471.1 GCA_021812505.1 Pseudomonadota bacterium | reverse complement strand
TTTTTTACGCCGCCGCCGCGAATTGCGGCGCCATCATCTTGCAGGGGCCGCACCAGGCGGCCCAGAAATCAACGAGGATCGGCAGGTTGGTGCGCGCGACATGGCGCTCGAAATCGGCGTCGTCCTTCGCCTCGATCGCGCCGGGAAACAGAGTTGCGCCACAGGCGCCGCAATCGGGTCGCAAGCCGCCCGCAAGCTTCTCCCGGCTCGCGCGATTGACCTTGCCGCAATGCGGGCACACCACCAGAACTTCGTCCACCGTCCGCCTCCCTCGCCGTTCCGCCGCCTGAGCGCGAAATCATCGGGACAAGCGCTCGAAGGGCAAGGCCGTCCCGCGCGGCTAATATATTCACCGGTGGCGATATATTCCATAGTTGGCGGAAGGGCTCAGGATTGGAGGCTGGGCGCCGGACCTTTCAACTCGTTCAAAGCCTGCATGAATTCGCGGCGTTCGTGATCGGCACTTTCCGCTTCGAGCGAGGCCTTGACGACATCGACGAGCGGCGCTTCGGAACGCCTGAGCCATTCGACGAGCGCCGCGCGCTCGTTGCGCATTTCCGCGCATTTTTTGGCTTTCGCGTGCAAAAAGGCGGTTCTTCTGGACTGGAAATCGATGATTTCACACATGGCGAAGTCTCCCTTCTTATTGTGCATCGCAGCAATTTTGGCGCCACTTTGTTGCGCGTAGCCTTGGACGATCGGTCCTCGATCGTTCAGAATCGCGCGAAATCACACAGGCCTTCGCTGCTGGAGGTGGAAATGGCCGACGCCCCGTTCCTGTTGCGCTCCGACGACGAGGGCGTCGTCACCCTCGTCCTCAACCGGCCGGAGTCGCGCAATGGCCTGTCGCTCGGCATGTTGCGATCCTTGCGCGCCACCCTGGCCGAAGTCGCGGCCGACGCCAGCGCCCGCGTCGTCATCCTCGCCGGCGCCGGACCGGCCTTCTGCGCCGGCCACGATCTGAAGGAAATGCGCGCGCCGTGCTGGACCGGAGAGTGAGATGCCGATGCTTGCCTATTCCGACGAATTGATCGCCCGAGTCCTGCGCGAGACGCGCGTGATCGCGCTGGTTGGCGCGAGCAAGAATCCGATGCGCCCGAGCCATTCCGTCATGCGCTATCTGCAGGGCCGGGGCTATCGGGTGATCCCGGTCAACCCCGGCCTCGCCGGCCAGATCCTGCTCGGCGAGAAGGTGTGCGCCAGCCTCTCCGAAATCGCGGAGCCGATCGACATGGTGGATGTCTTTCGCCGTTCCGAGGCCGTGCCGCCGGTCGTGGACGAGGCCATCGCCAAGGGCGCGAAGACAGTGTGGCTGCAGCTCGGCGTGCGGCACGACGCGGCGGCGGCGAGAGCGGAAACAGCTGGCTTGACGGTGATCATGGAGCGCTGCCCGGCGATTGAAATTCCCCGCTTGGGCTTGCCGCCGGTCTGAGGATCTGTTCGGTGGTTTGAGCGGCGGCGATCCTGGCCAAGGCGGGATAGTCCGTCTTGCCTGAACCAAGCAGCGGCAACTTGTCGAGCATGAGGATTTGGGCCGACGTCATCAGCTCCGAGGCCCCATGGCCCCTCGCGAAGGCGATGAAATCGGCCCGGTCCAATGCCGCCTGTTCCGCGCAGAGGATGATCCTTTCGCCCTTGCGCGGATCGGGCAGGGTAATCGCCGCCAGTTTGGCCTCCGGCCAGCAGGCGGCGGCGAGATTTTCCACGGCCGTGAGCGAAACCATTTCGCCGGCGACCTTGGCGAATCGCTTGGCGCGCCCCTTGATCGTGATGAAGCCTTGCCGGTCGAAGGCGACGATATCGCCGGTGTCGTGCCAGCCCTCCGGCGGCCGCTCCAGCACGCCGGGCTTTTCCACACGCAGATAGCCGAGCATGACGCTGGGGCCGCGCACATGGAGACGGGCGCCCTCCTCGATCCCGGCGATCTTTTCGAGCCGCGCCTCCATGCCCGGCGCGAGCAGGCCGACCGTGCCGAAACGGTTGAACATCGGGGTGTTGAGCGCGAGCACCGGCGAGGTCTCGGTGACGCCATAGCCTTCGAGAATGCGCAGGCCGAATTTTTCCGCATAGAGGCGGCGGGTCGATTCCTTCACCGCCTCCGCGCCCGCGATGATATAGCGCAGCGAGCGCAGGTCATAGGGATGGGCCGAGCGCGCATAGCCGTTGAGCAGCGTGTCGGTCCCGAACAGGATGGTCGCATTGGTCCCGTAGATCAGCTCGGGGATGACCCGGTAATGCAGCGGCGAGGGATAAAGGAAGATCGGCACGCCCGAAACCAGCGGCAACACGAGGCCGCCGGTGAGCCCGAAGGAATGGAAGATCGGCAGCACATTGAACAGGCGGTCGCCACGGCCGAAATCGATGCGCGAGGCGCATTGTGCGACATTGGCGAGGATGTTGCGGTGGGAGAGCGCGACGCCCTTGGGCGCGCCTTCCGAGCCTGAGGTGAACAGGATGACCGCGCGGTCGTCCGTATTGGCCTTTGCGAGCGGCGCGCGGCAACTCAGCAAGGCGCGGGCCTTGTCGAGGCCGGAGATTTTGTCCCGGAAATCTTCGAGATAGACGAAGGCGACCTTTTCG
>JAKANG010000470.1 GCA_021812505.1 Pseudomonadota bacterium | reverse complement strand
CTTCGCGTCCACGAACCACGACAGGCAAAGCGAGACGCGGCGCCGCGCCCTCCTGAAGGACGAGGTCTCGAGCGCGGAGCGGAACACGCGCGATCCGCAGATCGCTCCGGCCGTGACGGGCATGCGCGCCTGAAGGCAATAGCGACCGTCGCGGCGGAGAAGAATACTGAGTAGGGCCAAAGGTCCGCTCTCCCAGAATGAGAGACGGCGCCTGGGCATGAAACGACAGCGCGACTCGCTACCGCCGTTTCAAGCAGTTTATTTTGCTCACTAATTCGCCGCCTTGGCGAGATTGGTAGCGGAGGAGGGACTCGAACCCCCGACACAAGGATTATGATTCCTCTGCTCTAGCCGGCTGAGCTACTCCGCCCCCGAAACGCGGCAATGCCGCGCCTCAAGTCCTCAATGCGCGGACGCGCCGCGCTTCAAGTGGGCGGTCTATAGTCCGCCGCTTCCTCGATTGTCAAGAAAGCGGGACTATTTAATCCGCTCGATTCGCGACAGCGTGAAAAGCCCGAGCGGCGCGATATGTCGGCGCTCCACGAGGCGCAGGTCCGCTCGGGCGGCGATCCAGTCTCCGAGGATCGCCCAGGGGAATTCCGGGCGCCAGCCGAGCGAAGCGGATTTCCTGCCGAGCCAGGATTCGACCCAGGCGATCGGCCCTTTTTCCGCCCCGACATGATTGACCAGGACGATCTCTCCCCCCGGCTTGACCACCCGCGCCAGTTCGTCGAGCGTCGCCGCCGGATCGGGAACGACCGTCAGCACATAAGGCGCGACCACTGAATCGAAATGGCCGGACGGGAAGGCGAGACGGGTGGCGTCCATCACGCAAAGCCCCGCGACCTGCCGCAGCTTTTCGCGCGCCGCGCGCGTCTGCGCGCGGCGCAGCATCGGCTCGGACAGATCGACGCCGACAACCGAGACTTTCCGGTCGAACATCGGCAGTTCGAGACCGGTGCCGACGCCGACGTCGAGGATCAGCCCGCCCCGCCTTTGCGCGGCGGCGACCGCCGCGCGCCGCCCCGGCGCCATGACCGCGGCGAAAAACAGGTCATAGACCGGCGCCCAGCGGGCGTAGGCCTCTTCGACATGCGCATTTTCCAGCTGCGCGATTTCGCGGCGGACTTCCGTCATCCGGCGGCGGCGCGCGGGGTGGGCGCGAGAGACGTCGCCGCTTCCGCGCCGCGGATGAAGCCGCCGCCGAGCACGCGGGCGCGCGGCTCGGCGCTGTCGTAGAACACGCAGGCCTGGCCGGGGGCGACGCCGCTCTCGTCATCGACGAATTCGACCCAGATCTGACCGTCGCGCCATTCGAGCAGCGCCGGCGCCGGCGGACGGGTCGAGCGCACCCGCACCGCGATCTCGCGGCCCGCGCGCGCGGCCTCCTCAAGCTGGCCGGGACCGATCCAGTTGACGTCGCGCAGCGCCACGCGCCGGGTGGCGAGCGCCGAGCGCGGCCCCACGGTGACCCGCGCCTTCGCCGCCTCGATCCTGACCACGAAAAGCGGCTCGCCCGCGCTCGCCGCCGCCGCGCCGAGCCCGAGGCCCCGCCTCTGGCCGATGGTGAAATGCATCACCCCTGAATGGCGCCCCAGCACACGACCGTCAACATGGACGATTTCGCCGGGCTGGGCCGCCTGCGGCGCCAGCTTTTCAACAATGTCGGAATAGCGCCCAGTCGGCACGAAGCAGATGTCCTGGCTGTCCGGCTTGTCGGCGTTGGGCAGGCCGAAGCGGCGGGCGTGCTCGCGCACCTCGGGCTTGGTCATTTCGCCGAGCGGAAAGCGCAGCATCTGCAATTGCTCGCGGGTCGTGGCGAACAGGAAATAGCTCTGGTCGCGGTCGGGGTCGCGGGCGCGGAAAAGCGCGCGTGCGTCCCCGTCCTTGCGCGAGGAAATATAATGTCCGGTGGCCAGCGCGGCGGCGCCGAGGTCGCGCGCGACATCGAACAGATCGGTGAACTTCAGTTCCTGGTTGCAGGTCACGCAGGGGATCGGCGTTTCGCCTTCGGCGTAGGATTGCGCGAAGGCGTCGATCACCTTGTCGCGGAACCGCGTCTCGTAATCGAGCACATAATGCGGAATGCCGATCAGGGCGGCGGCTTGGCGGGCGTCGTAAATGTCCTGGCCCGCGCAGCACGAACCCGGGCGGTGCTCGGCCGCGCCGTGGTCGTAAAGCTGCATGGTGACGCCGACCACGTCATAGCCCTGCTCCTTGAGCAGGGCCGCGACCACCGAGGAATCGACGCCGCCCGACATGGCGACGACCACGCGGCAATTTTCCGGCGCTCCCGGCAGGTCGAGGCTGTTGAGAGGCTGCGAACCGACGTTCATGAAAGCGGGATCCCGCGAAACTCCTGAGATGCGACGCCCGGCGCGGAAAGGCGCGGCGCTCGGCCTTGCGGGCCGGGCGTTCTTCAATAGGCCCTCGCGTATGGCTTTTCAATGAATTTGGCGCGGGACGCGCAACCCGCCTCCCGGAAAAGTGATCCTGGCGGAATTCTACCGCGCCGGCCCCGCCCAAGAGCGACTGAATGGTTAACGGCGCCCTCGTAGCTGTTCCGAAGCAGGACATTTTAGTCTC
>JAKANG010000469.1 GCA_021812505.1 Pseudomonadota bacterium | reverse complement strand
CCGGCGTGTCGTCCGGCACGAAGAAATCCGGCGCGAGCGGGCTGGAGGGATCGACGCGGTAAGTGTCGAAATTTTTCACGCCATGGGCGGCCAGGACCACGTCGTCGATGAAGAATTTTCCCGTGGTTTCGCGGCTCGGCGAGCAAAGAATCGCATGGGCGGCGTCGCCCATGATCTCCGGCTTGCGCGAGGCGCGCATGATCTGTTCGCCGCCGAGCAGATTGTTGATTGCGGCGGTGGCGATGGTCGTGCGCGGCCAGAGCGCGTTGACCGCGACGCCCGCTGGGCGGAACTCGCCGGCCAGGCCGAGAACGGCGAGGCTCATGCCGAATTTGGCCATGGAATAGGCGGTGTGGGGCGCGAACCATTTCTCCTTCATGTCGAGCGGCGGCGACAGCATCAGCACATGCGGGTTCTCGGCCCTGGCGAGGTAGGGGAAGGCGAGCTTGGCGGTCATGTAGGAGCCGCGGGCGTTGACCTGATGCATCAGGTCGAAACGTTTCATGTCGATCTGCTGGCTGCCGCCCAGCGCAATGGCGCTGGCGTTATTGACGACAATATCCACGCCGCCGAATTTTTGCGCCGTCGCCGCCAAGGCTTCGGCGACCTGGGCTTCGTCGCGGACGTCCACGGTCAAAGGCAGGGCGCTGCCGCCGGCCCCTTCGATCTCCTTGGCGGCGGTGAAAATCGTGCCCGGCAGTTTGGGATGCGGTTCAGCCGTCTTGGCGGCGATCGCGACATTGGCGCCGTCGCGCGCGGCGCGCAGCGCGATGGCGAGGCCGATGCCGCGCGAGGCGCCGGTGATGAACAGGGTTTTTCCAGCAAGTCCGGCCATGAATTCCTCCCGAGTCTGATAAGGTCGTCATTTGCCCTTGTTGAGGAAGGCCATGAGCGCGGCCCGCGCTTCGGGCGAGGCCAGGGCCTTGCGGAAGGCGTCGAGTTCGGCCTCGATGCGGGCGAGAATTTCAGCCGTGTCGCCGCGCAAAAACTTTCGCGCCGCCATCAGCGCGGCGCGTGGCTTGGCCGCAAGCTGCGCCGCCTTTTCGCGCGCTGTTGTAAGCAGCGAGTCTGTTGCGGGAATCGCATTGAGCAGACCGGCGGCGAAAGCTTCATCGGCGCCGAAGCTTTCGCCGGCGAGGAGCCAGGCGCTGGCCCGGGCCATGCCGACCCGTCGCGGCAGCAGCAGCGAGGCGCCGGCCTCGGGCAGGAGGCCAAGATCGACAAAGGGCAGCAGGAAACGCGATTCGGGCGTCGCATAGACGAGATCGCAATGGAGCAGCAGCGTGCAGCCGATTCCCACCGCCAGCCCATCGACCGCCGCCACCAGGGGCTTGGGAAAGGCGGCGATCTTGCGAACGAAATCGGCGCCCGCCATTTCACCGTCCTGAGCCGCCGCGACGAAATCGCCGATGTCGTTGCCGGCGGAAAAAACGTCG
Source organism: Pseudomonadota bacterium (assembly GCA_021812505.1). The sequence goes on along the minus strand of JAKANG010000469.1, from coordinate 1,155 downwards.
CCGGCGCCGGCGACCAGAACCGCGCCCACGCCCGCGTCGCGCTCGGCTTCGTCCAGCGCCACGTTCAGCGTCCGGTACATTGCGTTGGTCAGGGCGTTCTTCTTGGCCGGCCGGTTCAGCGTCAGCTCCAGCACCGCGCCCGATCTGGCGATCTCGATGTCCGCCATGCCTGCCTCCCGTTCGTCCATTGTCCTTGATCGGCGCGCGCGCCAATGTCATGTGCATTCGCATGCATCGCGAGATAATAGTTTATATATGAACTAAATCGCTCGCCGACGTCAAGCAGGATTGGCCGATTGCAGGAAGAAAACAAGCGGGTGACGCGGCTGTTGGCGTCCGGGCCGGCGGGAATTGCGCAAGCCGCGGCGATTTTGCGCGCCGGCGGGTTAGTCGCGCTGCCGACCGAGACGGTCTATGGACTGGGGGGGCTGGCGGCGAATCCGCGCGCGGTTGCGGCGATCTATCGCGCCAAGGGCCGGCCGAGCTTCAATCCCCTGATCGCCCATGTCGCCGATCTGGCGGCGGCGCGGCGCGAGGGCGTCTTCGACGCGCGCGCGGAAAGACTTGCCAAGGCCTTCTGGCCGGGGCCGCTCACTCTGATTCTGCCCTTGGCGCCAGGCGCGAGCGTCTGCGACCTGGCTCGGGCCGGCCTCGACAGCGTGGCCCTGCGGGTCCCGGACAACGCCCTGACGCGGGGCGTGATCGCGGCCGCCGGCGGCCCGGTCGCCGCGCCCTCGGCCAATCTGTCCGGCCATGTCAGCCCCTCGACCCCCGCCCATGTGCTGGCCGATCTCGACGGCCGGATCGACGCCGTGCTCAATGGCGGCGCCTGCCCGGTCGGGGTCGAATCGACCATCGTTTCCCTGCTCGATGGCGCGCCGCGCCTGCTGCGTCCGGGCGGCGTGTCGCGCGTGGAGATTGAACGCGTCCTCGGGGAGCGCCTCGGGGGGGCGCAAGCGGGGTCGGAATTGGGCGCGGTTTTGGCGCCGGGCATGCTCGCCTCGCATTATGCGCCGCGCGCCGCGATGCGGCTCGACGCGCTACAGCTCGAAGAAGGGGAGGCGGGTCTCGATTTCGGCGGCCGTTTCTCAGGAGTCTCGGAAAGGGTCCTGGACCTCTCGCCGGGCGGCGACCTGGCCGAGGCGGCGGCCAATC
>JAKANG010000468.1 GCA_021812505.1 Pseudomonadota bacterium | reverse complement strand
CCAGCCAGAAGGCGGTCGAACGCGCCGCGCCGCCGCCGGCCCCCCGCGCCTGCCCGCGCAAATAGGCCAGCGCGGCGAGGCCGCAGCAGGCGATCACCGTCGGAGAGGCCTCGTAGGGCAGGAAAAACGCCAGAAAAGACATGGGTCGCCACCTATCGCGACGACTCAACGTCCGAACCTGCCCGCGGGTTGCGGAGTCCCGCCAAGCTTTTCCCGTTTCCGGGGCCGCCGCATCAAGGGCCCTCTAGCGAAGAGAGCGCCGCCGCACCTTATCAGCCCTTAGCAGACGCTTCGCCCCAAAAGCCAAAAGCCGAGCGAACGCCCGCCGCGGATGTAGTGGCAGGCGCTTTTTTTTGCGGCTCTGATTCCCGGATTGTTGGTTGCCAAAAAAGAACGGCTCAAAAGCCAAAAAATAAGCCGTTGTTTTTCTGGTGTGTTATGGCGCACCCGAAGGGATTCGAACCCCTGGCCTCTGCCTTCGGAGGGCAGCGCTCTATCCAGCTGAGCTACGGGTGCCTGGCGGCCTGTTTAGCCGATGCCCTGCGCTTCGGCAAAACAAATTTGCGCGGCCTTCCGGCGACTTGAACCTGCCTCTTGGGGAGGCGCGGGGCTTGGCTTATAAAAGGCGTCCGTCGCGCGACTGCGGCTCCCTCGAAACGATGCGCATGACCGACGCTCGCAAAACCCTCGCTCCCGGCGACCATGTCTTTCTCGTCGATGGCTCGAATTTCATCTTTCGCGCTTTTTTTCAGTCGATCCGCCAGGACCGGAAATACAACTACCGCGCCGACCGGCTCCCCACCGGCGCGGTGCGGCTGTTCTGCGCGAAATTGCTGCAATTCGTCCGCGACGGGGCGGCGGGGGTCCATCCCACCCATCTCGCCATCATTTTCGACAAGAGCGAGAATTCCTTCCGCAAGGAAATCTATCCCCCTTACAAGGCCAATCGCGCCGAGCCGCCGGAAGACCTCGTGCCGCAATTTCCATTGTTTCGCGCGGCGGTGCGCGCCTTCGGCCTGGAGCCGGTGGAACAGGACGTTTACGAGGCCGACGACCTGATCGCGACTTACGCGAAGCAGGCGACCGAAGCCGGCGCCGACGTCACCATCATTTCCGCCGACAAGGATCTGATGCAGCTCGTGCGCCCCGGCGTCTCCATGTATGACCCGGCGTCGGGCGAGCGCGAGGAACGCAAGATCGGGCGCGAGGAGGTCATCGCCTATTTCGGGGCGCCGCCGGAAAAGGTTGTGGACATTCAGGCTTTGGCCGGCGATTCCACCGACAATGTGCCGGGCGCCCCCGGCATCGGCCTCAAGACCGCCGCGCAACTCATCAATGACTATGGCGATCTCGACACATTGATCGCCCGCGCCGGCGAGATCAAACAGAACAAGCGGCGGGCGACCCTGACCGACCCGGAGGTGGTCGAGAAGGTGCGCCTGTCCAAAAGGCTGGTGCGGCTCGTCGATGACGTGAAGGTCAAAACGCCGCTCGACGACCTGCGCCTTCATCAGCCTGACGGAAAGACCCTGGTCGCCTTTCTCAAGGCGATGGAGTTCACCACCATAACCCGGCGTGTCGGTGAATTGTTCGATGTCGATGTCGCGGCCGTCGATCCCGATCCAGCTTTTGTCGGCGCTAATGGCTGGCGCGGCCGCGGCGGCGACGTCGCGCCGCCCGCGCCCGAAGAGCCGGAAGGGGCGCCGGCGCCACCCGGCGACGCGCCGACGCTCACGCCCGCAGCTTTGGCCACGGCTCGCGCCGAAAAGGCTGCGGCGGCGGCAGTGGAGCGCGACAAATATGTCCGCGTTTCCTCGCTCGACGAGCTGGAAGGCTGGATTGCCCAAGCCTTCGACGCGGGCTTCGTCTGTTTCGACACCGAAACCGATTCGCTCGATCCAATGCAGGCCAATCTGGTGGGCGTCTCGCTGGCGCTGGCGCCCAACCGCGCCTGCTATATCCCGCTCGGCCACTTGACGGCGGGGGCGCAGGACTTGTTCGGCGGCGGCGATCTGGCGCCAGGACAGCCTCCCCTGCGCGAAACGCTCGATCTGCTGCGCCCGCTCCTCACCGCGCCCTCGGTGGTGAAAATCGCGCAGAACGTCAAATATGACTGGCTGGTGCTCGCACAGCACGGGATCGAGGTCGCGCCGGTCGAGGACACGATGTTGGCCTCCTATGCGCTCGACGCCGGGCTCAATGGCCATGGCATGGATGAATTGTCGGTCAAATTTTTGGGCCACAAGCCGATCGCCTTCAGCGAGGTCGCCGGTCAGGGCAAGAGTTTCATCGGTTTCGCGCGCGTGCCGCTGGACAAGGCGACCGAATATTCGGCGGAAGACGCCGACGTGACCTTGCGCCTGTGGGACGTGCTGCGCGCGCGACTCGTCGCCGAGGGCATGACGACGGTTTACGAGACCTTGGAGCGGCCGATGCCGGTCGTGCTGGCGCGCATGGAGCAGCGCGGCATTTGCATCGATCGCGCGGTTTTGTCCCGGCTGTCCGGCGAATTCGCCCAGGACATGGCGCGGCTGGAGGCGGAAATCCAGGAACTTGCCGGGGAAAATTTCAACCCTGGCTCGCCCAAGCAGC
>JAKANG010000467.1 GCA_021812505.1 Pseudomonadota bacterium | reverse complement strand
GGCGGCCGGCTTTGGACGCCTGAAGCAGGGTGGCGGCGCTCAAGTCAGGGTTCTTCGCGTAAGTGAGTGTTCAGCATGACCGAGCCCCACCGTCCGAGGGTCAAATATGTCATCGGGCCAGATGGCAGTCCGTTGACCGTCGCCGACCTTCCCCCGCCCTCGACCAAAAGGTGGGTCATCCGTCGCAAGGCAGAAGTCGTCGCCGCTGTGCGCGGCGGCCTGCTTTCGCTGGAGGAAGCCTGTAGCCGCTACACCCTGACGGTGGACGAATTCCTGTCCTGGCAGATGTCGATCGACCAGCACGGCCTCGCCGGCCTGCGCACGACCCGCCTTCAGCAATATCGCATGTAGGCCCGCGCCCATCCTGTCCCGACGACGCCGGCTCCTTGGGGTCCTCCCCTTGGGCCGGCGCTGCTATTTCAGTGTCCCGGCCTCTCCTTTTTCCCCCGCCATGTGGTGGTGGTGTTCGATGGCTTCCGCGAGCTGACGCCGCTCGAAGCCCAGGACGATCAGAATGGCGATTCCCAGCGGAATGAGCAGATAAAGCAGGCGGAACAGCAGCAGCGCGGCGAGAACCCCGTCATGGGGCGCGCCAGGCATGCTTTTGAGGAAAACAAGTTCGAACACGCCCAGGCCGCCCGGGGCATTGGAGGCCAAAGCGGCGGAAAAGGACATGATGAACACCGCGACGACGACCAGAAAGCCTGGATTGCCGGCTTCCGGCAGGGCGTAGAAGATGATGCCGGCGGCCCCGAGAATCTCCGCTGGCGCCCCGATCAGCTGCCGGACGACGATCCCCAACCTGGGATAGGAAATCTGCACCCCGAAGAAGGAGAGCGTCGGCAGCTTGAACAGGGCGCCGCCGACATAAAGCGCGACGGTTGCGAGACAGGCGAGGCCGATGATATGCGCGGCCCAGGGATCGGTGAGGAAGGCCGGCAGCAGATCGCCGAGCTGGGCGAGGGCGTCCGGTCGCGCCATCAGGGCGAAACCGCCGACCAGCAATTCGCCGAGAACGAAGGTGAGCGAGCATATGGCGACGAGCACCGCGACCTGCGCGGCGCCCAATCCCTTCGTGGCATAGCCGCGATAGCGCACCATCGCGCCCGAGACCACCGAAGCGCCGATATTGTGCGACAAGGCGTAAGTGGTGAAGGAACAGGCGGCGATGAAACGCCAGGAAATGTGGCGCACGCCGAGATGCAGCAAGGCGATCCAGTCGTAATAGGCCAAGGCGACATAAGCCACGACCGTCGCGCCGAAAGCCAGAAAATAGCGATGGGGCGGGATCGCCTCGAAGGCGGCGATCAGACCGGGGCCAAGCGACTGCCCGCGAAATTCACGGAACAGCATCCAGAATGACACGAGGACGGCGAGGAAGCCGAGGGCGGGCCAGAAATAGTCGAGATTGCGCTTGATGAAATCCATCCGGGCCCCGCGACGCTCGAACGCCGACGCCCCGTTCAGGCGACCGCCTGTGTTTTCCTTTGCAACAGGCGGCGGTTAAGCGCAAGCCCGGATTGGCGGCGGAAACGCCGCTCTCAGGCCCGCGCCCCGCGCAGGACGCCGAAACCGGAGACCTCGCGCGCCAGTTCGCTCGGCGAAGGGGTTTTGTCGCGCCCTTCCAGCGCCTGCGCCTTGTTCAGTTCCTCGCTGGCCTGATCGTAGAGCGCCTTGGCCTCTTCGAGCTGGCCCTTCAGCTCGTCGGCGGAATGGAGAAGGTTGTCCCGCCGTGCGCGGGCCGCCCGGGCATAGGTGGAATAGGCGTAATGGGCGACGTCCTTGATCCCCGATTTCTGCTCCTCCGAGGCGATCTCGCGATCGAGCTCGGCGGCCATGCGATTGAACTCGGCGATCATCATTTCGATCTGCGACAGGCGGCGGCGCTTTTCCTCCACCTGGAACCGTTTGAGACGGACAAGCGTATCCCGCGACTTCATCACGACCAACTCCAACAACGCAGGCTGAAAGAATCCTTCAACCACCAAACACAATTTCCGCGAGACGAGAGCGAGAATGGCCCAAGGAGGTTGCCTTTTCGTTACCCGCGCTCCTCGCGAGTCCGCTTTCGCCAAAATTATTGCGAAGCGGCGCCATTGTGTCGATCGTGATAAAGCTTCGTTAACCGGCTTGATTAACACTCCTTTCCATGCCCCTCGCCGCGTCGTCCTGGCGCGTAGGGGGCGGAGAGGCGCGCCGCCCCGTCGGGGACCGCCGGAGCGCTTTTCCACCGGATTTTTTTGTTGCGACCGAGGAGCTTGCGCAAAGCTGCGAAAATGCCGCCGATGCCCCCTTGCCAGAGGGAATCAGACTTTGTTAACCATTCGGCGTTAAGCGTTTTCGGAAATGATTTGCGTGGGCGCTCGTCTTGGATCGACGCCGGCCGCCAGCCTGGCCGCGCATGCGATCCGCGTCGCAATTCCTTGGGGCGGGTGAGGACTTCACATGCGCGTATTATTGATCGAAGACGACAGCGCCACCGCGCAAAGCATCGAATTGATGCTCAAGTCCGAGAATTTCAACGTCTACACCACCGATCTCGGGGAAGAGGGCGTCGATCTCGGCAAGCTCTATGACTACGACATCATCCTGC
>JAKANG010000466.1 GCA_021812505.1 Pseudomonadota bacterium | reverse complement strand
CAATGGGGTCTTGCGCAACCTCATTCGCCGCCGCGACGAATTTTTGGGGCAATCCGATCCGCTCGACGACGACACCCCGCATTGGCTCGCCGCCCGATGGCGCCGAATTTACGGCGAGGATCGCGCCCACGCGATGGCGAGCGCCTTGCGCGACGAGCCGACGCTCGATGTGACGGTAAAGGCCGACGCCGCCGAATGGGCGGAAAAGCTCGGCGGGAGGCTGTTGCCGTCCGGTTCGATCCGTCTCGCCAGCCACGCGCCCATTCCCTCTTTGACCGGCTATGACGAAGGCGCATGGTGGGTGCAGGACGCGGCCGCGGCCCTTCCGGCGCGCATTCTCGCGGTCGGGCCGGGCCAGCGCGTGCTCGATCTGTGCGCCGCGCCGGGCGGCAAGACCGCGCAGCTTGCGGTGGCCGGCGCGCGGGCGATCGCGCTCGACCGCTCGGCCGAAAGACTCAAGACGCTTTCCGCCAATCTTGCCCGTCTCAAGCTTGAAGCCGCCATTTCGGTCGGCGACGCCGCCACCTATAAATCGGAGCCGTTCGACGCCATCCTGCTCGACGCGCCCTGTTCGGCGACCGGAACGGCGCGGCGCAGTCCGGACGTGCTCTGGACCAAGAAGCCCGGCGACCTTGCGGCGCTCGCCGCGATCCAGGCCAAAATGCTCGATCACGCCGTCACTTTGCTCAAGCCGGGCGCGGCGCTGGTTTATTGCGTCTGTTCATTGGAGCCCGAGGAAGGCGAAGCGCAAATCGCGGCCCTGCTCCGGCGCAATCCCGACGTCGCGCGAGATCCGATCGATCCCTCGGCTTTTGGTCTTCCGCCCGAGGCCGCCACAAGGGATGGCGAATTGCGGCTCTTCCCTGATTTTTTCCCTCATGACGACCCCCGTCAGCGCGGCCTCGACGGTTTTTTCATCGCGCGTGTGACCCGTCTCGGTTAGCCGATCGTTAACCATGTTCCTCCAAGGTCGAGCGCATGTACGGGCCGCGCCGGGCCGCAACTCTTGACCTGCCGCTTTCGCAACGTGGATCGCCCTTGACGAGATCGCGCGCCTTGCCCCTCGCCGAACGCCCGCGGCTCGCTCGTCTCGTCGCCGCCCGAGCCTGGGAAAGAATGCGCGCCGCGGCTCATTGGCCATATTTCATTTTCACCGAATGGCGTTTCCGCCTCCCGGAAAAACTGCTGATCGCGCCTACGGACATTCGCACCGGCGATCCCACTGTCGCCGAGGACATCTACGGCGGCTATTACGCTTTCGGCGGCAAGATCGTGAACGCCCACGGCGCGTCGCCCTTCGGCCTGCCGCCGCCCTCCCTCGAATGGGCCAAGGCCCTCTGTGGCTTTGGCTGGCTCAGACATATGCGCGCCGCCGATTCAGCCCTCGCCCGCGCCAACGCTCGCTCGCTGGTCAAGGAATTTCTGGCGCGGCAGCCCGGGCCGACCCGAAGCCTCGCCTGGGACGTCGAGGTGACGGCGCGGAGGACCATGGCGTGGCTCAGCCAGTCGCCGATGCTGCTCGAGGGCGCCGATTATGAATTCTACCGCCGCTTCATTCGCGCCTTGACCAAAGGCTATTTCCTCCTGCAGCGTCGGGTCGACACGGCCTGGCCCGGCGAGGCGCGCATGAGCGCGGCGATCGCGATGACGACTTTCGCGCTTAGCGCTCAGCGCGGAGGGTTCCTGCTGAAAAAGGCGGTCAAAGCCCTCAACGACCAGCTCACTCGCCAAATTCTTGCCGATGGCGGCGTCATCGGCAGGAATCCGCAGACCCTGCTCGACCTGCTGTTCGACCTTTTGCCGTTACGGCAAGCCTTCGCGGCGCGCGGAAAAGCGCCGCCCGCCGACCTGCTCAGGGCGATCGACCGGATATGGCCCGCCTTGCACATGTTCCGCCATGGCGACGGCTCGCTGGCCCTTTTCAATGGCATGGGCGTCACCGCGCCCGACCGGATCGCCATCGCTCTGTCCTATGAGGAAACGCGCGGCAAGCCGATCTTCAATGCGCGCTATTCGGGATATCAGAGGCTTGAAGCAGGGGACGCCCTGGTCCTGATCGACGCCGGGCCGCCGCCGCCGCCGCTGCATTCCGGCGTCGCCCATGCTGGATGCCTTTCGTTCGAATTCTCGCTCGGCCCCGATCGAATCGTAATCAATTGCGGCAATCCGGGACCGCGCCGAGCGGATCTTCGATTGAGCGCGCGCACGACCGCCGCGCATTCGACGCTGTCGCTCGACGACGAGGCGTCCTGCCTGTTTGGCTATCAGACCGGCGCGCCCGCCTGGCTCGCCGACAAAATTCTCGCCGGGCCACAAAATGTTCCCGTCGCTCGCGAAGACGTCGTGCAAGGCGCGCAAGTCGTGGCGTCGCACGACGGCTATGCCCTGCGCCGGGGGCTCTATCATGAGCGCCGCTGGCGTCTCGACGCCAGCGGCGAGCGTCTGCGCGGGCGCGACCGCCTGATCCCCGTGAAAGCGGATTCCACCGCCAACGTGAATTATGCGATCCGCTTCCACATTCACCCCTCTGTCGCTCTGACGCTGATCTCCGAAGGGACCGCCATCCTGCTCGAAACGCCTGGCGGGGCCAGTCT
>JAKANG010000465.1 GCA_021812505.1 Pseudomonadota bacterium | reverse complement strand
TCCCGCACAGTCTTGGAATGACGGAGCAGCGCCGCCATCTCATGTAAAGTTTCGACGGGATCTAGGTCTCCTTAGAAACCGTTCGAAACGGACGGTTCGCCGGGTAGCATGAATCCCCCGAGGAAAACAAGCTGGGGTTGTCGCCATGCGAGCGCGCCTTGCTGGGTGCGGGCGGCGATGCTAACCATTCGCGCTTGACAGGTTTTTCTGACGCGACTCCACGTTTCCGTCGCGGCCGTGGTAGCGAGGGCATAATGCAACTGGATCCGGCCATCGTCATTTTCGCCCTCTTGGCGCTTTTCGTCCTGTGGAAGCTTCGGTCCGTCCTCGGCGAGCGCACGGGCTTCGAGCAAAGAAACAATCTTTCGCCCGTTGCTCAATCCGCGGCCGCGCCGGGGCCGGCCGCGGCCGCAGATTCGCGCTGGCAGGATTTCGCGGAGCGGGGAAGCGCCCTTTGGGACGGTCTTGACTCCATCGCGAAAGCTCAACCGGGCTTTGATCCAGGCGCCTTCCTGAACGGAGCCTGCGAAGCTTACAAAATGGTGGTTCACGCCTTTTCCGTGGGCGACGACGCCACCTTGCGGTCGCTGGCGAGCGACGAAGTTTACGAGAGCTTCAAAGCCGCCCTGGCGGAGCGCGCGAAGCGCGGGGAAGCCCTTGAGACCAATTTCGTCGCTTTCAACAGCGTGAGGATGGTCAGCGCCGCCGTCGAATCCGTCGGCGCGCGGATCGCGGTGCGGTTCGATACGGAATTTGTCACCGTGACCCGCGACAAAGCCGGTCAGGTCGTGGAAGGCGATCCAGAAAAGCCGCAGGAAATTATCGATGTCTGGACCTTTGCCCGGCGACACGACGCCAGCAGTCCGAACTGGCTGCTGGTTGCAACGGCGCCCGTACAATGATTCAGCCGACGGTCGGCTTTTTCCTCGCGCGCCTTCGCGCCGGCTTTGCCCTTTGGCTTGCTCTTTGGGGCTTGGCTCCGGGCGCCGCGGGTTGCGCGGCGGGCTATCGGCTCGACGCTGTTTCTTTCGCGGATTTGCGTGGCTTCTCCCAGGATCGCTTCGGAGAAGCGCTGAAGATTTTCGCGAAGACCTGCGACGGGCCATTAAACGCGACGCCCGCGATTGAAGGCTTCGACCGGAAGGCGCAAGCCGAGGCGTGCCAAGCGGCGCGCGAGGGCAAGGGCGCGGAGACCCCGCAAGAATTCTTCGAGCGCCGGTTTCGTCCTTATCGCATCGTCGCCAATGCCACCGGCGACGCTTTCTTTACTGGCTATTACCAGCCCGAGATTACCGGCTCGCTGACGCCGACCGCCGCTTTTCCCGTTCCGGCCTATGGCCCGCCGCCTGATCTGGTCTTGCTGCCGCCCGCAAAACGAGCGGGCGCGCTCGCAGGTTTGATCGCCGCGCGACGGACGCCGAATGGCGCGCTGACGCCATATCCCGATCGCGCGGCCATCGAAGACGGCGCGCTGGAGCGGACGCCCGGCGCGCGCAAGCTGGTCTATCTCAGGGACAATGTCGATCTCTTCCTGGCGCAGGTCCAGGGATCCGCCCGCGTGCGGCTGACCGACGGGCGCGTGCTGGTGCTGACTTTCGCCGGCAAGAACGGCCAGCCCTATACCGCCTTGGCGCGCGTTCTCGTCGAAAGGGGCGTGGCCACCCCAGCGGAAATGACGATGGATCGGCTGATCCAGTGGATCAGGGCGAACGGCATCGGTCGAGGTCAGCCCGGCGACGAATTGCTTCGTCTCAACAAATCCTTTGTCTTTTTCAACGCCCATCTCGAAACCGGCGCACAGGCCCAGCCGCGCGGCGGCGGCGGCGCGCCGTTAACGCCTTTGCGCTCCGTCGCCGTCGACAAGCGCGTCTGGCCCTATGGGTTGCCCTTTTTCATCGATGCGACGATGCCGTGGCGAAACGCGGAGCCAGAGCCTTTGCGGCGGCTGGTCGTCGCCCAGGACACGGGCGCGGCGATTGTCGGCGCCGCGCGCGCCGACATCTATTTCGGGCTTGGCGGCGAAGCCGGCGCGCGCGCCGCCGCGATTCGGCATCATGGCCAGTTCTACATTCTGCTCCCGGTTCGGATGCGGACCGGGGGCGGGCGATAAGGAAAACGCAATGAAAGGCGGCGGCGAGATCAAACGCCCGGCGCGCGCCCGTCTCCTGTCGCGGGCGGAGCTGGCTCTATGGCGTCATGTGACAGCGGACGTCAAGCCGCGCGTCGCGGCGGCGGCGAGGTCGCTTGAACTTGCGGCGGCGCCCGGGGTCGGGCCCAAAAGCGCGGCCGGCTCTACGCCGACTGTCGTCGCGCCTCTCCCGGAGCCGACAACAAAGACAAAGCCCATGTTGCCGCTCGCGCCTCTGGAAAAGCGGCTGAAAAGGCGGCTCAGCGCGGGAAAGGCGCAGGTCGACGACGCGCTCGATCTGCATGGGATGACCCAGGCTCAGGCGCATCGGGCGCTCAACGCCTTTCTCTGGCGCGCCGCCGAGGACGGGGCGAGACTCGTGCTGGTCATCACCGGCAAGGGCGCGCTCGCCGACGAGGAGGATGGCGCGCAGGAGCGCGGCGTCTTGCGTCGGAATGTCCCGCACT
>JAKANG010000464.1 GCA_021812505.1 Pseudomonadota bacterium | reverse complement strand
GGAAAGTGCTCGATATAGCGCTGGATATACATCTGCGACTTCTGGCGCTCGGTCGGCGACGGCAAAGCGACGACGCGGAAGACGCGCGGGCTGACGCGCTCGGTGATCGCCTTGATGCAGCCGCCCTTGCCGGCGCCGTCGCGGCCCTCGAAGACGATGCAGACTTTCAGGCCCTTGGCGACCACCCATCGCTGGAGCTTCACCAGCTCGACATGGAGCTTGCGCAACTCTTTCTGGTAAAGCTTTTCCGTTAGCTTGCCATCGCGCTTGACTTGCGGTTCGGCCGCCGCCTCGTCCTCCCGGCGGTTTTTCATCTTTTTGGCCATCCTACGCTCCCCGAGTGACACGCCGGCGCCGAATGCAAGAAGCATAGCACAGCTGTCGCCGGCCTAAAATCGATTGATCCGCCCGCCGCGCGCCGGCATCATCCTGTCGCGCGCGCGAGTCGCGCCCCGCCCGGGAAGACCCATGAGTCTGCTGCTCGACAAGCCGCCGAGCATGTTCGCGCTGTCCCTGACCGGCCTATGGCTGATCGCGTTCGCCGGTTATTTCGCCCAAAGAGTCTGGCGGCCGTTGCGGCGCGAGGAGCAGGACGAGTTCAAGACCGTCCAGGGCGCCACGCTGACCTTGCTCGGCGCGATCGTCGGCTTCACCTTCGCCATGTCGGTCAGCCGCTATGATCAGCGCAAAAATCTTGAAGAATCCGAGGCCATTCCGATCGGGACCGAACTGGTCCGCGCCCAGCTTTTGCCTCCGGCGAGCCGAGCGGCTCTGGGAAAAGCGCTGCGCGCCTATCTGGATCTCCGGATCGCCTTCTACTCTGGCGCCGAGGCGATGGCGAAGGACGAGGCGCAACGCCAATCGGACATTTGGTCGATCGTGCGCGACGCCGCGGCGGCGCAGCCGACGCCTATCGTCGCTTTGGCGGCGGCCGGCGCCAACGATGTGATCAACGCGCAAGGTTATGCCGCCGCCGCCTAGGCCAACCGCATCCCCGAGCCCGCCTGGCGACTGATGGCTTTGATCGCCGCCGTCTGCAGCGGCCTGCTGGGCTTCGGAGGCCAGCGCTTCAATGCCTTTCTTCTTCTCGTGCCCGCCACGATCTCCGTCTCCTTCCTGCTGATCGCCGAGATCGACAGTTCGCGCGGCGGGCTCATCCGCGTCGCGTCGATCCCGCCAATCTCATCGCCATTGCGCAAGGCCTTAAATAGCGAGAATGCGGACTAGGCGCCGAAAGCGCATTTTGCAATTATGCCGCGTCCTTTCGCGGGTGCGAAACGGCGGCCGGGGGTCCGGCTCCGCGCGCCCGTTCATGTCGGAAAATCAGGAGCCCGCAGGATGAAGCCCGGGAAATTCGCAGTGCTGGTCATCGCCGCCATATCACTCGCTTTCGGCGCACGGCAGGCGGCCGCCGCCCAATGCGGCTCGACCGGCGCGCGCTATGAAGCCTGGAAGCAGGAATTCGCCCAGGAGGCTCGGGCCAATGGCATTGGCGGGCGCGGGATTTCCGCCCTGATGGGCGCGCATTACAACCAGCCGACGATCAACGCCGACCGCGGCATGAAGAGCTTCCATCTGTCGCTCGACGCCTTCATGGCCAAGCGCGGCGGCTCGATCATCGCGTCGCGCGGGCGCAAGCTGAAACAGGCCAACGCCGGCCTTTTCGCGGAAATCGAGCAGCGTTATGGCGTGCCGGCGGGGCCGCTGATCGCGATCTGGGGCATGGAGACGGGCTTTGGTTCGCAGCGCGGCAACCAGAACATGATCTCGGCGGTTTCCACGCTGGCCTATGACTGCCGCCGGCCGGCCCTGTTCACCGATCAGCTCTATGCCGCCCTGAAACTGATCGATCGCGGCACATTCTCCGCCGACACCCTTTCCTCCATGCATGGCGAGGTCGGCCAGACCCAGTTCATGCCCAAGACGGTGCTGGAATATGGCGTCGGCAATCTCGAAACCTCTTCCGGCGCGCTGATGTCCACCGCCAATTACCTGAAAGCCCATGGCTGGCAGCGCGGCGCCGGCTACCAGCCCGGCGAACCCAATTTCGCCGCGATCGAAGCCTGGAACAGCGCCACGGTCTATGAGCAGGCGATCGCCATCATCGGCGCCAAGATCGATGGCGGAGCCTATTGAGCTTTGCTTTCATAGCCCGCGCGCCCAGGCGGGGCGCAGCGGCGCGCTGTCCGGCGCGGCCAATGCGGCGCGCAACTGGTCGAGCAGAAGCGGCTTGTCGGCGCCTAAGATCCCTTTCAGCACCAGCCAGTTGGAGGCGTGGTCGCTGCGGAAGATGGTGCGTTTCAGGTCGAGCGCGGAAATGAATCGCTCCATTTCGCCGATCAGGCCCGGGATGTCGAGCGGCGCGTAATCGCGGAAATTGGCGCGGAAACGCTCCTCGCCCATGGGAAAACTGACCACCAGGGTCGCCAGGAATTCGGGTTGGGCGGCGTTCATCAGGCGCGCCGAATTCAAGGCGTGCTGCGCGCTTAAGCTCGCGCCGCCGAGGCCGTTGAGAATCATCACCGAGCGTTTGATCCCGGCTTCGCGCAGCTTGTCGAGGGCGGCAAGCGTCGAAGAAAAAGTCTCGCCCTTGTTG
>JAKANG010000463.1 GCA_021812505.1 Pseudomonadota bacterium | reverse complement strand
AAGGCGTCGGCTTCGTCACCCTTTCCGAAGCCGATGTTGTCCGCCACGACCTGGTGCGGCGCATCGTCGGCGCCTATGAGGCGGCCACGCGGAAGGAACGTGAAGAGGTGGCTCCGCGCTCGAACATCGACAAGGATTGGTCGCCGTGAGTCTCGCCATCGAAATCGCGGTCGAAGATCGAAGATGGGACGAGCTTGGCGACCTCGACGCTTTCGCGGCGCAATGCCTGGACGCCGCCCTGCGGGAAGCGGAAGATCAACCGGGCGAGGGCGCCGAGGTCAGCCTGCTGTTCTGCGACGACGCGCGGATGCGCGCCCTGAACCGGGACTTTCGCGGCAAGGACAAGCCGACCAATGTGCTGTCCTTTCCCGGTCCCGACCGGCCAGAGCCCGCGCCGGTCCTCGGCGACATCGCGCTGGGCTATGAAACCATCGCCCGCGAAGCCGGGGAACAGGGAAAGAGCTTCGCGGATCACGCCCGTCACATGATCGTCCACGGATTCCTTCATCTTCGCGGCTACGATCACGAGACGGAGGCCGAGGCCTCGGAAATGGAAGCGATGGAAATCCGCATTCTCCGGCGCCTTGGGATCGCCAATCCCTATCGCGATCCTCTTCTTGAACCCGAGTCCGACGACCATGCCCGCCCCTGAACTTGAAAAGGACGAATCGCCCCCCATCGAGCGAAGTCCCGGCAAGCCCGCCGTTTCGCTGATGGACCGCCTGCGCGCCCTGTTCGGATTGAGCGGCGCCTCAATCCGCGACGATATCGAGGACGCGCTGGAAGACGCCTCCGTGGCCGACGGGTTCAGTCCGCAGGAACGGACGATCCTGAAGAATGTGCTGCGTTTGCATGAGATCAGGGTCAGCGACGTCATGGTGCCCCGCTCCGACATCGTCTCGGCGCCCATCGACGCGCCGCTCGGCGAGGTGCTGGCGATCTTCCGCACCGCCGGCCATTCCCGCCTCCCGGTGATCGGCGAGACGCTCGATGACCCACGCGGCATGGTTCACATTCGGGATTTCGTCGATTTCGTCGCGGCCAATGCGGAAACAAGCCACGACGAGGAGGCTGGCGAGGCCGCCGCGGGCGGGCGGGCGCTGGCGATCGATCTGACCGTCTCGCTCGAAGCGGCTGGCATTCTCAGATCTGTTCTCTATGCGCCGCCCTCCATGCCGGCGCTGGACCTGCTGGTCAAAATGCAGGCGACCCGCACCCATATGGCGCTGGTCATCGACGAATATGGCGGCACCGACGGGCTGGTCTCGATCGAGGATATCGTCGAAATGATCGTCGGCGACATCGAAGACGAGCACGATCTCGACGAAAGCCCCAAGATCGAGCCCGCCGGTCCGGATATTTTTCTTGCCGACGCTCGGGTCGGCCTCGAAGAAGCGTCCGAAAAGACCGGGATCGATCTGGTGGCGCTCGGCGAACGTGGGGATGTCGATACATTGGGGGGACTTGCCGCCGCTTTCGCCGGCCGGGTGCCCATTCGCGGCGAAGTCGTCGCCAGCCCCGATCGCGCCTTCGAATTCGACATCGTCGACGCCGACCCGCGCCGGGTCAAGCGATTGAGATTGCGACTGATCGGCGCCGGCGCAGGCCCGGAGAGCGAAAAACCTGTCGCCTAGACTGTCTTCCCGCGTGCTTTCGCTGGGGAAACCTTGCACGGCGCGCGGCAAGACATTCGCAATCACGCAAACGCCGTCCTAAACTCGCCGGCGCCGCTGAAGTCACCTCGCCTCCGCCCTGCCGGGAAAACCTATGTTCGCAATCAGCCAATATGTCCTCCTTGCCGACGGTTGGCCGCGGCGCCTGATTGCGTTGCTGGGAGGCGCCATCGGCGCCCTGGCGCTGGCGCCGGTCAATTTCTTTCCGGCTTTCGTCATTCCCATGGTCCTGTCGGTCTGGCTGCTGGATGGCTCGGCGGGCGGCTCGCTGTTCCTGAGCCTGCGGCGCGCCGGCGAGGCCGGATGGTGGCTGGGACTCGGCTATTTTCTCGCCGGCCTGTGGTGGCTCGGGGCCGCCTTTTTCGCCGATGGCGACCAGTTCGCCTGGGCCCTGCCCCTCGGCGTCGTCGGGCTTCCCGCCTTTCTCGCCTTTTTCACCGCCTTGGGATTCGTCCTCGCGCGGCTTTTATGGTCTTCGAGCCCCAAGCGCATTTTCGCGTTGGCGGCGGCCTTGAGCTTTTCGGAATGGCTGCGCGGCTCGATCCTGACCGGTTTTCCCTGGAACGATTTCGGCATGGTCCTTGGCGGAAACCTGCATCTGGCGCAGACGGCGTCGATCTGGGGACTTTATGGCCTCACCATCCTCTCCGTCCTGATCTTCGCCTCGCCCGCGCTGTTCCTTGAGGACGGCAAAAAAACCCTGCCGGCCGCGGGCGTGATCCTGTTGGGCCTGCTCGGCCTTTTCGGCGCTTTCCGACTTTCCGCGCCGGAGCGGATCGTCAAGGGCGCGCATTTGCGGCTCATCCAGCCCAATGTCGCCATCGCCGATTTCCGCGCCGACCGGAAGGTGGAGCTCGTCGAGCAATATCTTTCCCTGTCCGACCGCGCGACTTCGCCCGACCGGAACGGGATCGCCGACATCACC
>JAKANG010000011.1 GCA_021812505.1 Pseudomonadota bacterium | reverse complement strand
ATCCCCTCGCGGGTCCCGACCTGAACCAGGACCTTCCGCTCCGGTTGATCGAGATCCGGCGCGCTGTACTTGATCGCGTTTTCGATGAGATTTTCCGCGACCCGCAGCAATTCGTCGCGTTCGCCGCGCACGATGGTCGTCGGGGCTTCGATCTCGATCCTGACGCGGCTCTCCATGGCGAGCGGCGCCAGAGCATCGCAGACATGCTGGGCCAGGGGCGCGAGATCGACCGCGGCTTTCGGCTGGACGTGGAGGTTCTGCTCGATCCGCGACAGCGAGAGAAGGTCGTCCACCAGCCGGGCCATACGGCGCGCCTGCTCCAGCATGATCGCAAGGAAGCGGTCGCGCGCCTGGGCGTCGCCGCGCGCCGGTCCCTGAAGGGTTTCGATGAAGCCGAGCAGCGAAGCGAGCGGCGTGCGCAATTCATGGCTGGCGTTGGCGACGAAATCGACTCGCGCCTTTTCCAGCCGGCGGGATTCCGTCGCATCATGCAAATGGAGCGCGACGAAACGCGCCGTGGCTGATTGGAAGCCGGCGACATGGACCTGGAACAGTCGCTCGACCGGCACGCGATCGAGCCAGGAGACATCTTCCGCCTGCCCCGACTCCAGGACGCGGGCGATCGCATCGTGCAGATCGACCGCGCGCAAGGTCGAGGCGAGGGGAGCCTTCAGACGAATATGGGGAAACATCGCCCGCGCCGGGCCATTTGCGGCGACCAGCCGCACCCCTGCGTCCACGACCAGCACCGGCTCCGGCATGGCGTCGATCAGACTTGCGACAAGGCTGTCCACCGGATCGACCGTCTCATTCATCCGGACGCATTCCTGATTCAGGCGCCGCTATCTCCATCGCTCTGCGCGCGATTCATTTCTTCGCGCAGGGCGTCCCACCGGCGCCCGCCTTCATTCGCGCCGAGGAGCGCGAGAGCCAACACGAAAGGTATGACATAATAAAGAATACGGAACATCAGCAACGAAGCGAGCAGCGCTTCCTGCGAAGGCGACGGCAGGACCTTGAGCATGGTCGCCTCAAAAACGCCAATGCCGCCCGGCGCATGGCTGACGATGCCAAGAAGGCTGGCGAAGACGTAGATCGCCGCGAAAGTGAAGAAATCCAGGCCCTCGCGGCTCGGCAGCAGCACATAGAGCACGGCGGCGGCGCTGCACAGGTCCATGACGCCCAGCGCGATCTGGCCGAGCGACAGACTCAGCCCCGGCAGTTCAAGCGAAAGCCCCTGGAGGCGGGCGCGGCGCGGGCGCACGGAAACCCAGATCAGATAGACCACGACGGCGACGAGCACGCCAAAGCCGATCAGGCGGTTGATATTGACGGAAAGGTGGTCGATCCGGGCAAGCCGGTCGGCCTCGACCATCAGACCCAGAGCAATGACCACCGCCATGCCGAGCCAGAAGGTGACGCCCGCGACCACCGTCAGGCTGGCGACCTTTCCCGGGCGCACCCCGGCGCGCGAATAGATCCAGTAACGCACCGTGCCGCCGGTGAAGATCGGAAAGCCGAGGGTGAACGAAACGGCATAGGAGGTGAAGGAGGCGAGCGCCGTGGTGCGATAGGGCACGCGCAGCTTGAGCTGGCGCAAAGCGATCGCGTCATAGCCGGTCAGCATCAGATAGGAGCTGGCCGTGAACAGCAGACCAAGCGCGATCTGGGTGGACGAAGTCGCCGCGAACGCCGCGCGCAGCTCGGCCATGTTTAGGCTGACGATCGTGCGCGAGAGGACGAATACCGCGACAGCGACGAGAACGAGGCTGGCGGCCGCGCCGACGCGCGCAAAAAGCTTGCGCCGCCTTTCGGCCTTGGCGAGCAGGGCGGCGCGTTCGGCGCGCGTGGACGAGGGCGCCGAGGTGGGCTCGGCGTCCGCCGCCTCTACCTCTTGCTCGTGGTCGCTCCCCATCCGTTCCATCGCTGACGCTGCCCGAGCAGGATCTTCGCCCTTGAATTGGGGCGCCCGCTTTTCGGGCGCCGGCGGTGATTTACGGCGCCAATGCCGGTTCGGCAAGTCGTCCCGCAAAGACAGCCCAAAAATGGGGCGCGAAAGCGGCGCTCCCTCCTCCCCTGTTCCCGAGCTGAATCAACCGATCCAGGCGTGGGACTTCCGCGACTTTTTTCGGCGCGGTTCCGGCGCCGGCGAACTTCGCGAGAATGTCTTCGTCACGGATGATGTACGGGCTGGCCAGACGGAAATGCGGCGGCATGGCGGCCTCTTCCGCCGCCGCGACCTCCGCCTTCGAGATCCTGCCGAGCCGCCTGAGCATTTCCTTCTCCTTCTCGGTGAGGAAAATGGCGTGGATCGTCTTGCTCAGCGCGGTGACCTCGACAAGGCAGGAGCCGCATTCGCCTGCGACTGCATGGACGGCCACGTCGCGCGACATCGAGGGCGAGGAAAAGGTCACATTGGCCATGGGGCTCCTCCAGACATTTCGGGGCAAAGGCCGCGTTTGCTCCCGCGCCGCCGGCAGCAAGACCTACTCTCGACGAAATACCCGCATTTTCAATTCTTTATGACAAAGCCGCGCGGATAAGGGCGCGCGACAATTTGTCTCGGGCCGGTCAATCGCGGAGAGAAGGCGCCAGGCAGGGTCGGCAAACCGACGGCCGGGTCGGATCGACCCTATCCGCGCCGGCGCGCCTTGGGCAGGAATTGCGAAAAGGCGCGCAAGGGCTCGAAGCGGAAGCGCACGCTATGCGGGCCGGGGCTCAGGGCGACGGCCCGGAACATCAGATTGGCGCGCAGGATCGGCGCCGGACGCCCATCGACATAGGCCGCCCACCAATCCTGCCAGACGTCGTTGAGCACGAGGAAGCCGCCCCCCGCCGGCGCCTTCGCCTCGATGTCCACCAGCGTGTTGTCGTAGCGCAGGATCTTCGCCGAGCCTGGCTCGGCGCCCTGTGCGGCGGTCGCGTCGGGCGCGCAGTTCAACGCGGGATGAGCCTCGCATTCGGCGCGGTCGAACAGGACGAAGCGCCGGTAATCGATCTCCGGCATCCCGCCCTCGGCGATGATTTTCGCAAAATCCGCTGCGACCGCGCGCCCTGGCGCCAGCACGCGCGGCAAGGCGTCGGCGTTTTCATAGATATAGCCGTCGGTCGTCTGCTTGACCAAAGGCAGGTCGCCCGGCTTCAGGCTGTGGTCGATCTCCTCGGCGGGAACGCCGACCGCGATCCAGCGCAGGCCCAGGAGATTGGCCATCGGCGATCTGTAGGACGGAAAGGCCGGCGAAAAGACGCGCTCCTCGGGCACGGCGACATGGTCGAGGGCATGGGTCACGTCGACGAAAAGGGCGAGCCGCAGCGGATTGTAGCCGAGATCGACATCGAAGCCTTGAGCCAGGCCGACGTTCGGCCATCGAAAGCCGACCCCCGCCAACTCCACGCGGTCGCGGCGGTCCGGCGCCTGGTTTTCCGCAAGTTTCTGCTTGATGAACCGAACCGTTTCGTTCTGCGTGTTTTCCCGCAGCACGTCATAGAATTCCGGCGGCAGCGCCGTGGACTGATTTGGCGCGTTGTTCAGCGACAGGTCGAAGGTCAGGACCAGGCCGATGAGCAGGACGCCGAGCGCCGGCCATTTGCGCCAGCGCCGCGCGCCCAAGAGCGCCGCGAGCGACAACAGCGCGCAGAATACGGAAAAGCCGATCGAAGGCAGCGCGAGCGCGAGGCGGTCCTTGGCGATGGCGACCCCGATCGCCAGCATATAAAGCGCCGCGATCAGGACCAGTCCGATCATGTTCGCTTTTCTGTCAGGCGGCGCGTCGATGAAGCGGGAGACGCAATAGCCGCCGATCACGCCGGCGAAGACCGCGAGCGGAAAGGTGGCGTCGGCCGGGCGGCGAAACAGGTCGGCCCCCGGCAGGTCGAAGAGGGCGGCGAAGACCGGCGTATATTTGCCGAGGGCGTAAACCGTCATCGCCAGCATGGCGGCGAGAAAGAAACGCATCGGCCGGTCGAAGGCCCACAGCCGGCCGAAACCGAGCGCGACGAGGGCGAGAAAGGGCAGCGCGCCGAAATAGATTTCGGGCATGTTCCGGGCAAGGACAAGACCGGTTTCGCCCCAGCCCTGTGAAGGCGGCCCCCATGTCGCGGAAAGCGGACCGTGGATGTCATAAAGATTGGCGACCAGGGCGGTCAGGAACGAGGCTGGATGGAACGAGCCCATCAACGCGCCTTGCAGCGTGATTTCGGGGCGGTTCGACTGCTCCATGAGCGCAACAGTCAGAAGTAGCGGCGGCCCGACCAGCGGAAGGCCCACGATCACGCCCCCGACCAGCGGCTTGAACATCCGCCCGAGGCGGGCGAAAAAACCGTGACGGTCGCTCACGGGCGGCGCGAACAGGCGCCAGACGACGAAAACCGTCAACGTCAGGACGAAGAGCCAGGCGACCTGATCGGGACCCAGAACCATCATGGCGGCGAAGAAGCCCGCCGCGGCGCCCCAGGCGAAGGAGGCGCGATCGAGCGCCCGGCTCAGCGCCCAGAAGGCGAGCGGGAACCAGGACAGGCTCATGATCTGCCCGGTGTGCTGGATGCGCCAGGCCGCCGAACCGCCGTAAGCGAAGGCGAGCGCCGCGACCAGTCCGCCCGCCGCGCGCCAGCCGCGATCGCGGAAATAGAGCATCCAGCCGATCCCGCCGAGCGTGAGCATCAGAAAAGCCACGGCGTCCGCCTGCTGGAAGGTCGGCTCCGCAACGAGCGCGGCCAGGAGCAGGTGCGGCGGCGAGAAGATCAGCGACTGCGGGTCGGCGATCTGCGGCATGCCTGCGAAGACATTGGGCGTCCAGAACGGCGACTGGCCGCTATGCAGCGCATGCGCCAGGAAGGAGAGCTGGGGCTGGAATCCGGCCTTCGCGTCCCACGGGATCGTCACCTGCCCCGACAGCCAGGGCCAGGCGAGATAGAAACTGGCGAGCAGGAAGAGACAGAGCGCGAAACGAAAGACCCACTTGGATTCAGCCGCCGCCGGCGGGGGGGAGATCGACATCGAGATAGTGGCCTGCTCTGTCGCGTTTGGTGGCGAGGTAATGGATGTTCTGCGGCGTCGGCCGCCCCTGGATGCGCTGGTCGGTCACGTCCAGCCCGGCCGCGCGCAGGGCCTCGATCTTGGCCGGATTATTGGTCATCAGCCGCACCCGGGTCACGCCGAGCAGATCGAGCATCCGCGCGGCATAGCCGAAGCGGCGCTGGTCGAGGCCGAAGCCGAGGATTTCGTCGGCGTCATAGGTGTCGTGACCGCAAGCCTGGAGCTTGTAAGCCCGAACCTTGTTGGCGAGGCCGTTGCCGCGGCCTTCCTGGTCGAGATAGAGGATCACGCCGCCGCCGCTCTCGGCCATGATGCGGGCGGTGTGGCGCAACTGGTCGCCGCAGTCGCATTTGAGAGAGCCAAACAGGTCGCCGGTGAGGCAGGCGGAATGAAGGCGGACCTGGACCGGGCCGGAGAGGTCGGGCTTGCCGACGATCACCGCCGCCTGGTCGCGCAGGCCCTCGCCGCCCCGGAAGACGACGATCTCGGAATTGGGCGCGCCTTCGAGCGGGACCGGCGCACGGCCGACGAGATGGAGCGACAGGACCTTCTTGGCGCGAAAAGAGCGCACGTCACAACCATGGACGTCCTGCAATTGCGGCATCGGCTGGAGCAAGGGCGCGACGATCGCGCCTGGCAGAAGCGTCGCCAGCCGCAAAAGGTCGAGCGCCGCCTCTTCCGCCGCACAGGGCGCCGAAACCGGAGCGTCGATCCGAGCCTCTTCGTCGGCCAGAAGCGCGCCCACGCGCTCGACGTCGATCCGCGGCAAAGCGATGACGCCCGGCGCCGTCCGTTCGACGCCGAGCCGACGCAGCCTTTGCGGCGAAAGGATCAGATTGGCGCGGCCCGGCGCGATATTTTCAAGAAGGACGGCGGAGGCTGGATCGAGATTCTCAGCGGGAAACACCAGCAGGCGCGCCGCGCCCTCGCTCAGGACGACGGGCCGGCCGGCGCGCAATTCCGCGATCGCACGCTCGACATCGACCGCGCCGGACGCCGCAGACGAAGAAAAAAGAGCCGTTAAGTCCGTCATTTAACCCGAAAACCCGAATCCATCGCGCCACAAACGAAAGTCCGCGCCGCGCCGACGCGCCCCTTACATAATGCCTCGGCGCGCCGAGAGCCAGCTTTAAGCGAGAATTGCGCCAGCGCCGGCCTTGGCTTGCCTTGGCCGCATGGCGGGCTTAAAGGCGGGCATCCCAGCCCGGAGCCGCCATGCGCCTGTCCCGTTTCGTCCTCGCCGCGCTTTTTCTCGCCCTCGCCGCGCCGGCCTCCGCCCAAGGCGCCAAGGACCTCGTCAATGAATTGGCGGTCAAGGTCGTCAACAAATCGACTCCCGAGATTTGCGCCGAGCGCGACAATGTCGAACTCGATTTCATCTCGCCCGAGGTCCGCCACATGACGGTCCAAGCGACCCATCCGGCCTATATCGGCATGGTCCGCACCGACCGCTGGGAGCCTGATTTCTCGGCCTGCAACATTCCGCACGGCGAAGGCGCATTGCCGCGGAAGACCTTTTACGAATCCCCGACCCTGTGGCTCACCGGCCTGAGCGACCCGAACTTCTGGCGCCCGACCAATATCCCGATCCGGGTCGGCGACCATGTCGAGCAGGGCTTCGCCTATATCCAGCTGTGGATGCTCTATCGCGAGCGCGCCGAGGAGGTCCTCGTCCTTTATCCGGCGGACGGCAACTGGCGCGTGCGCCCCCTGCCCTACGGCGACATGCGCTGGACCGCCTATGGCTCGTCCTTCCAGATCGGCCCGCTCGAAATCCAGGAGTCTCCCGCCGGCCCGCGGCCGATCGTCGCGATCAAGGATATCGCCTTCGACCCGGCGAAAAAGGCCTTCACCCTGAATTTCACGCGCGGCGGCTCGGCGACGATCACGGTCAGGCAGGTCGATCAGGACCATGTGGCGCTCGACGTCGATTATTCCGGCGCCATGCCGGACAACCTGCCCTTCGCCGCCCTGCGCTCTATGTTCACCAACGAGACCAATTCCGACGTCGCCCGCATTGCGTGGCGCGTCAAGGACGGCAAGGGCTGGGACGAGGCGCCAGTACTGTCCTTCCCCGGCGCTTTTGTCACCGAGCTTTGGGCCGGGCGGCACTCGCCGTCGCGCCACAATCTCTCGGCGCCTGACATGTCCTTCTCGCATTTCCAGCCGTGAGCGCCGGCCCCGCTCGCCTCCCTTGGGTCGATTCCGCTCGCGGCCTCGCCCTCTGGGCGATGTTCGGCTTCCATCTGACCTGGGATCTCGCTTTTTTCGGCTGGATTGGCGCCGATCTGCGCTACAGCCTCGGCTTCCACTGGCTCGGACACGCCATTGCGTCGAGCTTCCTGTTCCTGGTGGGGTTGAGCCTCGTTCTCGCCCGCCGGGCGCGCGGGCCGCTGCTGCGCAGCCGCGCCTTCTGGCGGCGCTGGGCGACAATCGCCGGCGCGGCGGCGGCCGTCAGCGCCGTCTCCTTCTGGCTCTTCCCGGCGACGCCGATCTTTTTCGGCATTCTCCATCTGATCGCACTGTCCAGCCTGATCGCCGCGCCTCTCGTTGAGGCGCCCGTCTGGCTGATCCTCGCTCTCGCCGCTCTGGCGCTTGCCGCGCCGCCTGTTCTCGCCGGGCCTTTTTTCGACGCCAGGATCTTCTGGTGGACCGGCCTCGGGACGTTCGAGCCGCCGAGCAACGACTACCAGCCGCTCCTGCCCTGGCTCGCCGCCGTCCTGCTCGGCGTGGCGGCCGCCAAGCTCCCGCTGCCCGAAAAACGGGAGAGCGGGCGAGCCGCGACCTTGCCCAAAGTCCTCGGCTATTTCGGTCGGCATTCGTTGGTCTTTTACCTCGTCCACCAGCCGCTTCTGTTCGGCTTTTTCTCGCTCCTCGCGCTGTTCGTCGTTCCGCCGGGCCAGGAACGCCTCTTCGTCGGCCAATGCGTCGAGCAATGTTTCGCGGAGGCCGCCGAGCCTGATCTCTGCCAGCGGACCTGCGCCTGCGCGGTCGCCCGCGCCAAGACGGCAGGCTATTGGCCGGGCATGGTCCGCGACGCCCTTACCGAGGCGCAGAAAACGCGGGCCCACGACGACATCGTCGCCTGTTTCGGCGACGACCGCATCCCATGATCAATCGTGCGGCCCGAGCATGTCCTCCGGCCGCACCCAGGCGTCGTAATCTTCCGCGCTGACGTAGCCCAGCCGGATCGCCTCCTCGCGCAGGCTGGTTCCGTTGGCCTGGGCGGCCTTGGCGATTGCCGCCGCCTTGTCATAGCCGATCCTCGGCGTCAGAGCGGTGACCAGCATCAGCGAGCGGCGCATCGCCTCGTCGAGCTTGCCGGCGTCGGCCTTCAGCCCATCGACGCAATGGACGGCGAAACTGCGGGCGGAATCGGCGAGAAGCCGCACGCTTTCGAGAAAGGCGAAAGCGATGACCGGCTTGAAGACATTCAGCTCGAAATGGCCCTGCGAACCCGCGAAGGCGATGGTCGCCTGATTGCCGAACACCCGGGCGCAGACCATGGTCAGCGCCTCGGCCTGGGTCGGATTGACCTTGCCCGGCATGATCGACGAGCCGGGCTCGTTTTCCGGCAGGATCAATTCGCTGAGGCCCGCGCGCGGCCCGCTGCCCGCGAGCCTGATGTCGCTGGCGATCTTGAACAGGCCCGCCGCCAGCGAGTCCAAAGCGCCATGAGCGAAGACGAGCGCGTCATGGCACGCGAGCGCCTCGAAGGCGTTTTGCGCCGGCTGGAACGGCAGGCCGGTTTCACGGGCGATCTCATGGGCGAATTTCTCGGCGAAGCCCTTGCGCGAATTGACGCCCGTGCCGACCGCCGTGCCGCCCTGCGCCAGTTGATAAAGCCCCGGAAGCGTCAGCTCGATCCGTTCGATTCCCATGCCGACCTGCGCGGCATAGCCGGAAAATTCCTGCCCGAGCGTGATCGGCGTCGCGTCCTGGAGATGGGTTCGCCCGACCTTGATCAGGCCGACAAATTCGCGCGCCTTCGCCGTGAGGCTTTCCTCGAGTTGGCGCAACGCCGGCAACAGGTTCTGCGTCAGCGCCTTCGCCGCCGCGACATGCATTGCGGTCGGGAAGGAATCGTTCGAGGACTGCCCGAGATTGACATGGTCGTTGGGATGGACCGGCGCCTTCGAGCCGCGCGCCGCGCCAAAGCTCTCATTGGCGCGATTGGCGATCACCTCGTTGACATTCATGTGGCTCTGGGTGCCGGAGCCGGTCTGCCAGACTTTTAGCGGAAAATGATCGTCGAGCCGGCCCGACATGATTTCCTCGGCCGCGGCGACAATCGCGGCGGCGACCTTCGGATCGAGCGCGCCGATTTCGGCGTTGACCCTGGCCGCGGCCTTCTTACCCAATGCAAGCGCATGGACGATCTCGCGCGGCATGACCTGCGCGCCGATGGCGAAATGGCGCAGCGACCTTTCCGTCTGCGCGCCCCAAAGCCGATCGTCGGCGACTTCGATCGGTCCGAAGGAATCCTTTTCCGTGCGATAGCGGGACATGGGGAGCTCCTGCGCTGAACCGATCATAGCCTTGCAAGCCGGCGGAAGCGCGACGCGCGGCCAGGCTCACGATTTCGTGATGCGCCTGGGTGAAATTAGGCGCGACTAAAAAGCCTTTCGCGCGTTGACATTAACAGTCCGTTTGCCGCGCGCATCCTGCGCGCCCTGAGGTTCAAAACATGGAGACGATCAAGAAGGCTCGGGGGTTCGCCTCGATGGATCCGGAAAAGCAGCGCGCCATCGCGCGCAAGGGCGGCGAAAGCGTGCCACGCGAAAAGAGGAGCTTTTCGCAGAACGCCGAACTCGCCGCCGAGGCGGGACGCAAGGGCGGCCGCAGCGTCAGTCCCGCCAATCGCAGTTTCGCCCGCGACAAGGATCTGGCCAAGACCGCCGGCCGCAAGGGCGGCCGCGCGGCGCACACGGTTGCCGAGACCGAGCGTCACTAAACAAAAGAGGCCCCGACGAGGGGGCCTCTTTGCCATTTGGTTCCGCGAAGCGTGATCAGTGGGCGACGTCGGCCCAGATCTTCTTCTTGGTGAAGTAGAGCAGGCCGGCGAAGACCAGCAGGAAGATCATGACGCGGATGCCGACGCGCTTGCGTTGCTCCAGCGTCGGCTCGGCCGCCCAGTACAGGAAGGCCGCGACGTCCTTCGCATATTGATCGAGCGTGGTCGGCGTTCCGTCGGCATATTCGACCTGGCCGGGGCTCAGCGGCTTGCCCATGGCGATCTTGTGACCCGGGAAATAGAGGTTCCAGTTCGGGTCGTCGTCGTGGGTATAGCCGTTCAGGATCGCGTAGATGTAATCCGGGCCGAGCTCCTGATACATGCCGCCGGGAATCGGCAGCGCGTCGAAGACGAAAGCCGGGAAGCCGCGCTCATATTTGCGCGCCTTGGCGAGCAGCGACATGTCCGGCGGCGGCGCGCCGAGCGAAGCCGCGGCCGCTTCCGGATTCGGGAAGGGCGCCGGGAAATAATCCGACGGACGGCCCGGACGATCGAACATCTCGCCCTGCAGGTTCGGCCCGTCGTGGACCGTATAGGTCGCGGCCAGCGTCTTCACCTGGTCTTCCGTGAAGCCAGGACCGCCCGGCTGGGCCAGCGTGCGGATCGGGATATGCAACTCGTGGCAGTTCGAGCAGACTTCCTTGTAGATCTTGAAGCCGCGCTGCAACTGCGCCTTGTCGAAGGCGCCGAAGGGACCGGCGAAGGACCAGCTCTGGCGGGCCGGCTTCGGCTGTTCCTCCGGGCCGCCTTCCTCGGCGCGCAGGGTCGCGGTTGAGAAGACGACGACGCCCAGCAAGGCCGCCGCGGCAATTCCGAACTTCTTGGTGAAAGCCATTGTTCTGTTCCTCGAAATCGGCCGGTCAGCCCTTGGTGTGGGGAGCGGAGGCGGCGCCCGCCGCAACCGATGAAGCGGATCCGTGCTTGGCAAGGACTGCGTCGGCAATGGTGGGCGGCACCGGCTTGGTCTTTTCGAACAGGCCAAGCAGCGGCAGGACGATCAGGAAGAAGGAGAAATAGGCCACGGAAAGGATGCGCGCCGTCAGCACATAGCCGCCTTCCGGAGGCATGGCGCCGAGATAGCCGAGGCCGATCGCGGTCGCAGCGAAGATCCAGAAGAAAACCTTGTAGATCGGACGATACTTGGCTGAGCGGACCTTCGACGTGTCGAGCCAAGGCAGAAAGGCCAGCACCGCGATCGCCGAGAACATCGCGATGACGCCCGCGAGCTTGTTCGGGATCGAGCGCAGG
>JAKANG010000462.1 GCA_021812505.1 Pseudomonadota bacterium | reverse complement strand
CCGCCCCAGTTCCATGACATAGCCATGGTCGGCGACCTGAAGGGCGGCGCGTGCGTTCTGCTCGACCAGCAAGATGGCGACGCCGCTTTCCTTGAGGGCGACGACGATGCGGAAAATCTCGCGCACGATCAGCGGCGCCAGGCCCAGGCTGGGCTCGTCCAGCATCAAGAGGCGCGGCGCCGCCATCAGGGCGCGGCCCATCGCCAGCATCTGCCGCTCGCCCCCCGAGAGGGTGCCGGCATCCTGGCGGCGGCGTTCCTTCAGGCGGGGAAAGCGCCCGTAAACCTCTTCGAGGGCGGCCTCGGCGCGCCGCCGCGGCGCCCGGAAGCCGCCGAGGCGGAGATTGTCCTCGACCGACATCGAGGCGAACAACTCGCGCCGTTCGGGCACGAGGCTGAGGCCGCCGGCGACGCGCGCCTCCACCGTCTGATCGCGCAGCGGCCGGCCGGCGAAGGCGATCCCGCCGTCCGCGCGCCGCATTCCCATGATGGCGTTGAGAAGCGTGGTCTTGCCGGCGCCGTTGGCGCCGATGATGGTGACGATGGCACCCTCGGAAACCGCCAGCGACACGTCGCGAACGGCCGCCATCTTGCCGTAGGACACCGAAACCCCGTCGACGGATAGAAGTGGTTCGGTCACATTCGCCTCCCGCTGCCCGGCTCGCAGATTGCTCCGCGACGGCGCGTTCGGCAAGCCGGTGATTTGGGCCGGCGATTCGGGCGTCGGCCCACGGTCACCTGAAATGCTTTGCCCGCCCCTCAGCGGTTCCTTATAAATTATACGCGATTCGGCGGACTAAAGGCTCATCCTCTGAATCTGTTGTTCGGATCGAACCACTAGCGGACCAAGGAAACGCGATGACCTCCTCGACAGCCGGCGTCCGCTCGTCGTCCGCCGCCGGAACGACCGGGGAGCGGCCGGCGCGTCCGCAGAGGCGCTCGAAAAGGCGTCCTTTGGCGACGGCCGCCGACGGGAAACTCGACCTTTCGTCGCTGATGGGGCTGGTGGGGGTGGCTACCCGGATCGTACAGCTTCGCCTCTTCCAGCACTACTTCGCCGAACTTGGCGAAGCCGGATTTCGCCCCGGCACCCTGACCACGCTGGCCGCCATCGGTGCCAATCCGGGCGTGCGCCACGGCGCCCTCGCCGACGCCCTCGTGGTGAAGCGCTCCAACCTGACCAAGCTGATCGACGCCCTCAACCGCGCGGGTCTGGTGGAGCGCCGCGACTCTCCCGACGACCGCCGCTCGGTCGGCCTCTTCCTGACCGAGGAGGGGCAGCGGCGCACCGACGCGGCGATGGACGAGCTTGTCGTCCACGACCGCGCCACCACCGCGGTCCTTACGCCGGCGGAGCGGGAAACGCTGCTCGGGCTGCTGGATCGGCTGGCCGGCGGGCTCGCTCCCTCGACCGGCCCCTGAGCGGACGGCGAATCGCCGCGCGGCTTCGCCGTTTCGCTTGCGCGGCGGCGGGAATTCGGTATATTCGCGACCCTTCTGCTCCTTGCCGGCGGGGTTGCCGGCTATGCCCGCGCGCCCGTGCGCGGGAAGAGACAAGCCGTAAGGAGTGCTTGCATGTCTTTGTACGAAACCGTGTTCATCGCGCGGCAGGATATCGCCGCCCCCCAGGTGGACGCCCTTGCCGACGAACTCACCGGCGTCATCGTCGCCGGCGGCGGCCGGGTGGCCAAGCGCGAATACTGGGGCCTGCGCAACATCGCCTATCGCATCCGCAAGAACCGCAAGGGCCACTACGTGCTCTTCAACATCGATGCGCCTTCGGCCGCCATCAAGGAGATGGAGCGGCAGATGAGCATCAACGAGGATGTGCTGCGCTATCTGACCGTGCGGGTTGACGCGCTGGAGGAAGGCCCCTCCGCCGTGATGCAGAGCAAGAGCCAGCGCGACGAGCGCCCCCGCCGCGAGGGCGGCTTCGGGCGCGGTCGCTCCTACGAGGGAGGTGAGGCATGAACGCCCGTCCCGAAGGCCGCACAGGCGGCGCTTCTCGTCCCAGCGGCGGCGCCCGCCGCCCCTTCTTCCGTCGCCGCAAAATCTGCCCGTTCTCGGGCGAAGGCGCGCCCAAGATCGACTACAAGGACGTCAAGCTCCTGCAACGCTTCATTTCTGAGCGCGGCAAGATCGTGCCCAGCCGTATCACCGCGGTATCGACCAAGAAGCAGCGCGAACTCGCCCAGGCGATCAAGCGCGCGCGTTTCCTTGGCCTGCTGCCCTACGTGATCTCCTGAGGCGGCTGGAGAAATCGCGATGCAAGTCATTCTGCTGGAACGTGTCGAGCACCTGGGCCTGATGGGCGACATCGTCACCGTCAAGCCAGGGTACGCCCGCAACTACCTGCTGCCGCAGAAGCGCGCGCTGCGCGCCACCAAGGAGAACCAGGCCCGCTTCGAGAACCAGCGGGCACAGCTTGAGGCCAACAACCTCAAGCGCCGCGAGGAGGCGCAGGCGGTGGCCGCGCGCATGGAGGCGCTCTCCGTGCTGGTTATCCGCCAGGCGGGGGAAAGCGGCGCGCTCTACGGGTCGGTAACCGGCCGCGACGTCGCCGCCGCGGTCAAGGAGGCGGGCTTCACCGTCGAACGCGGG